>JAOPYU010000209.1 GCA_025964455.1 Thermoleophilia bacterium
TACGGCGCGACCGTGCACGTGCACGAGACCGAGCGTGGGCAGCGACCCGATCCGGATGCGGTCGGGGCATTCGCCGCGAGCCATCCGAATGCGCGCGTGGTGTTCTGCACCCACTCGGAGACGAGCACGGGCGCCGTGTCGGACGCGGAGGCGCTCGCCGCGTCGATCCGGTCGCAGGCAGGCGAGGATCCGTTGCTCGTGCTCGACGCGATCAGTTCGCTCGGAGCCGCGCGCGTCGAGGCGGATGCGTGGGGATGGGACAGCGTGGTCTCCGGCTCGCAGAAGGCGCTGATGGTGCCGCCCGGGCTGGCATTCGCGTCGATCTCGCCGCGAGCGCTCGAGCGTGCCCGCGAGACGAGTGACGGGCGCTGGTACTTCGACTGGGCCAAGACCGTGGACGCGCATCGCAAGACGCCGCCGTCGACGCCGGTGACGCCGGCACTGACGATCGTGCTCGGCCTGCGCGTCGCACTCGAGCTGATCTTCGAGGAGGGGCTGGACGCGGTCTACGAGCGCCATGCGCGCCTCGGGCGGGCCACGCGAGCTGCGGTGGCGGGTCTGGGGTTCGAGTTGTTCTCCCCGGACCACGACAGCTCGTGCGCGCTCACCGCGGTGCGGGTGCCCGAGGGCGTGGACGGCACCAAGATCCCGAGTCGGCTCAAGGAGTACGGCGTCACGATCGCCGGCGGCCAGGACGACCTCAAGGGCAAGATCTTCCGGCTCGGCCACTGCGGCTGGGTCAATGACCTGGACCAGGTGCTCATGATCGCGGCGCTCGAGCGAGGGCTCGTGGAGCTCGGCGTCGACATCGAGCCGGGTGCCGGCGTTGCGGCTGCGCAGCGGTCGCTGCTCGCCGAGGTCGCGACGGGGGTGCCGGCATGACGGCGACGACGGCCACGGGGAGTGCGACGAGCGTGACGACGCCGCAGGATCGACCGCGGGTGCTCGTAGCTGAGCGCATCGCGCCGGCGGGCATCGCGGCGCTCGAGGCGCAGTGCGACGTCGAGGTCGCGGACGGCTGGAGCGTCGAGGAGCTCACGGCGCGCATCTCCGAGTTCGATGCGCTGGTCGTGCGCAGCGCGACCAAGGTGACGGCGGAGCTGATCGAGGCCGCGCCGCGACTTCGCGTGGTCGGGCGCGCGGGTGTCGGCGTCGACAACGTCGACCTCGACGCGGCGTCGAGCCGCGGCATCGTGGTCGTGAACGCACCGACCAGCAACGTGCTGAGCGTGGCGGAGCACTGCATGGGCCTGCTGCTGGCGCTCGCGCGCAACGTGGCGCGTGGCGACGCGACCATGCGCGCCGGGGAGTGGCAGCGATCCAAGCTGAGCGGCGTGGAGCTCGCGGGGCGCACCCTCGTGCTGCTCGGCATGGGCCGGATCGGCCAGCTCGTCGCCGAGCGCGCGCGGGCGTTCGAGATGCACGTCGTGGGCTACGACCCCTTCCTGCCGAAGGACCGCTTCCACCGCCTCGGCGTGGAGTGCGCCGAGACGCTCGAGGAGGCGCTGGCGCAGGCCGACGTGCTGAGCCTGCACATGCCGCTCACCCCGGAGACGCGCGGGCTCATCGGCGCAGCGCAGCTCGCGCAGCTACCCGAAGGCGCCTTCATCCTCAACACGGCGCGCGGTGCGCTCGTCGACCTCGACGCCGTGCAGGCATCGCTCGAGGCGGGCCACCTGGGTGGCGCGGCGCTCGACGTGTTCCCGACCGAGCCGCCGGCGCCCCATCCGCTCTTCGAGCGCACCGACGTGGTGATCACCCCGCACCTGGCCGCCTCCACAGAGGAGGCGCAGCTGCGGGCGGGCGAGCAGGTCGCCGAGCAGGTGGTCGCCGCGCTGTGCGGCGGCATGGTCACCAGCGCCGTCAACGTGCCGGCGATCGGGCCGGAAGAGCTCGAGGCCGTGCAGCCGTGGGTGCCGCTCGCGGCGCGCCTGGCGCGGCTCGTCGACCAGCTGCTCATCGGACCGCCGTCCTCGCTGCACGTGCGCTCACGTGGCGAACTCGCGAGCCACGGCCAGCGGCTCCTCATCACGGGCGCGCTGGCGGGCCTGCTCGCCGGCTCGACTGACGAGCCCGTCAACGCGGTGAACGCCGTGCACGTCGCGGAGAGCCGTGGCCTGGACGTTTCCTCCGAATCCGAGGACAAGGCGACCACCTATCGGTCGGTGCTCTCGGTCCGCGTCGGCGGACGCGATCACGTGGCGACGGCCTCGGGAACGCTGCTCGGCAGCGCCGAAGGGCGCCCGTGGCTCACGCGGCTCATCGGCTTCGACCTCGACATCGAGCTCGCGCCGCACATGGCGTTCTTCCGGTACGGCGACGTGCCGGGCGTGATCGGCAGGATCGGCTCGGCGTTCGGCTCGGCCGGCGTCAACATCGCGAACATGGCGGTGGCGCGCGACGGCAAGGGCGGTGCGTTGATGGCGGTCAGCTTCGACGAGGCGCCGCCGACCGACGTGATCGACGGCATCTGCGAGGGCGAGACCTTCGAGCTCGCCCGCGTCGTGCACCTGGCCTGATCGCCCGCCGATGGCCCTGCGAGGCCCGATCGGGGCACGGCGCGAAGCCAGATCGGGGGCGGAGACGATAGGATGGAGCAGTCTCCTTTCCCCTCCCCGGAAGCAGCGAATTACATGGTGATGCAGGCAGAAGCAGTGGCAGCCGTCGAGCAGGACGTGGTCCCGCTCGCGCAGCCCTTCCTGAACGGCCGCGAGATCGAGCTCGTGAGCGAGGTCATCCGCTCCGGCCGACTGAGCCTCGGTCCGATGCTCACGCGGTTCGAGACGATGTTCGCCGAGTTCGTCGGGACCAAGCACGCGGTTGCTGTCTCGAGCGGTACCGCCGGCCTGCACGTCGCGGCGATCACCGCTGGCTGGGGCCCCGGCGACGAGGTCATCACGTCGCCGTTCACCTTCGTCTCGAGCGCGAACATCGCGCGCTACACGGGTGCGAACGTCACCTTCGCGGACATCGATCCCGACACGCTCAACATGGATCCAGCGGCCGTCGAGGCAGCGGTCACGGACAAGACGCGTGGCATCGTCCCGGTCGACATCTTCGGCTACCCGGTCGACATGGATGCGCTCGACGACATCGCCAAGCGGCACGACCTGACGATGGTGCAGGACAGCTGCGAGGCGCTCGGCGCGACGTACAAGGGCCGCATGGTCGGCGCCGGTACCGGCTGGCCGAGCGTGTTCGCCTTCTACGCGAACAAGCAGATGACCACCGGTGAGGGCGGCATGCTCTGCACCGACGACGACTCGCTCGCCGAGCAGTGGCGCTCCCTCATCAACCAGGGGCGCGCCGACAGCGGCCAGTGGCTCGCGCACGACCGGCTCGGCTTCAACTTCCGCCTGAGCGACGTGGCGAGCGCGATCGGTGTCGCGCAGGTCGAGAAGCTGCCGCGGATCCTCGCGATGCGCCAGCAGGTCGCAGCCGAGTACACCCGCATGCTCGCGGACGTGCCCGGCGTGACGACCCCGCTCACGGATGGCGGCGGCAACGTGCGATCGTGGTTCGTCTACTGGGTCGTCCTCGACGAGGAGATCGACCGCAACGACGTCATGCAGCAGCTCAACGACCGCGGCATCCAGTGCAAGCCGTACCTGCCGAGCGTGCACCTGCA
>JAOPYU010000211.1 GCA_025964455.1 Thermoleophilia bacterium
TCGACAGGAGGATACCCCCGGCGCCGGCCGGCGACTGCTCGATGAGAGGCGATCCGATCGCGCTGAGCGCGGCGTCTCGGGCACGCGTCTCACCCGACCCGAAGCCAATGCCCATCAGGGCGTTGCCGGAGTCCGACATGATCGTGCGCACATCGGCGAAGTCGACGTTGATGAGGCCGGGCATCGTGATGAGGTCCGTGATGCCCTGGACGCCCTGGCGCAGCACGTCGTCGGCGACGCGGAACGCCTCGACCATCGACACGTCGCGATGGAGCACCTCGAGCAGGCGGTTGTTCGGGATGACGATGACCGTGTCAGCCCACTTGCGCAGCTCGTCGAGTCCGGCGCCCGCACTGCGCTGGCGCGTCGAACCCTCGAACGAGAACGGTGTCGTGACGATCGCGACGGTCAGCGCGCCCAGCTCGCGGGCCGCTCGACACACGACCGGCGCCGCGCCCGTACCCGTACCGCCGCCCTCGCCACACGTGACGAACACCATGTCGCTGCCCTTGAGCACGTGGCGCAGGTGGTCGTAGCTCGACTCGGCCGCAGCCTTGCCGACCTCCGGATCCGCACCGGAGCCGAGGCCGCCGGTCAGCTCGTTGCCGATGTGCAGCCGCACGGGCGCGTTGGAGATCTCGAGCTGCTGCAGGTCCGTGTTGATCGCGACGAACTCGACCCCGCGAACGTCGCTCTCCATCATCCGTTCGATGGCGTTGATGCCGGCGCCACCGACGCCGACCACGCGGATCACCGCGAGGTAGGTGGACGCGTCGGCGATCGACGTGGCGAGGCCGGTGCCACTGGCCGCTGCGCCCGCGCTGCGAGGTGCAGCCGGTGCGGGACTCGTGGCCGTCGACTCGGCAGCCGGAGCTGCAGGTGCCTCGACCTCGGCCTTCGGCTCGGGCGTGATGATCGGCCCGGGCGCGGGCTTGTCGGCGCTGGGATCCGTGGTGCCGCCGCGCTGGTCGGTGGCTGCGAACAGCTGCGCCAGCGGACTGTCGTTGAGGCTAGACCGCTTGTTCGACACGTGAGATGACCTCCGTCGCCAGCTCGCGGTACTGCGCGGCTGCGTTTCCGTTGCTCTCGTACGTCAGCACCGAGGACCCCTGCACGGGCGCTTCGGCCAGGCGGATGGTCTTGCGGATGCGCGTCTTCATGACGCGGTCGGCGTACGTCTTCTCGAGGAGCTCGACAGCCTCGCGGCTGTGGATCGTGCGCCCGTCGAACATGGTGATGAGCACGCCGCTGATCCGCACCCGCGGATTGAGGTGCTCGCGGATGACCTGCAGCGTGTTGTCCAGCTGCACGAGGCCGCGCAGCGAGAGGTACTCCGCCTGCACCGGCACGATCACTTCGTCGGACGCGGTGAACGCGTTGATGGTGAGCAGGCCGAGGCTCGGCGGCGTGTCGATCAGGATGTAGTCGTAGTCGTTCTTGACCGTCGAGATCGCCTTCTCGAGCATTCGCTCGCGGCCGATCATCCCCGAGAGTGCGAGCTCGGCTCCGGCGAGGTCGATGCTCGCCACGGCGAGGTCGCACTCGGGGGTCTTCTGGATGATGTGCTCGATCGGATAGCGATGCACGAGCACGTCGAAGATGGACTTGGGCAGTGCCTCGACATCGATGCCGAAGCTCATCGTCAGGTTCGACTGCGGGTCCAGGTCGATGAGCAGCACCTTGTGCCCGCGATCGGTCAGCGCCGCGCCTAGGTTCATAGTGGTCGTCGTCTTGGCGACGCCGCCCTTCTGGTTGGAGAGGCAGATCACCCTGCACCGCTTCTCCTGCCGGTTCGTCACGAAGCGCGGACCGAATGGGTCCTGCTGCTGCGGGATGAACGAATGCTGTGGTGTGTGTGGTGACATCGTCACGTCTCGTCGCTCCTGGCCTGGCACCCCGTCGATGCCATTGCGTCGCAGTGGAGCAGGCACGCTTGCGCACCGGGCCCGCTCTACCGCTTCACCTGAACATCGGGGTCGGGAGCAGATCGGTTGCAGGGAGTTCTCGGGACCGCCCGGCCCGTGGCCTCCGGAGGCGTGCGCCCGGCCACATCGTGCCACGATGGCGGCCCTGCGTCGGTGCCGGGGCGCTCCAGTGGTGCAGGGCGCCGCGCGGTGGCCCGACGCCGACCCTCGGGTAGGGTGCGTCTACGATGGGAGCACGCCGACCGAAGTTCGATGCATCCGCACTGCCGCTCGGCCTGCAGCCCCGGACGGTGTTCGTCACGGGCAAGGGCGGGGTGGGCAAGTCGACGGTCGCGGCCGCGCTCGCGCTCGCGTGGCGCGACGCCGGTGCGCGCACGCTGCTCGTGGAGATCGAGGGCCAGCACAGCGCGGCATCGCTGCTCTCGCCGCGCACCATCGGCTACGAGCCGGTCCCCGTCGGCGAGCACGTCGCGGCGATGCGCATCACGCTCATGGATGCACTGCGCGAGTACGCGCGGCTCCGGCTCAAGGTGAAGCTCGTCGCGGATCGGCTCGTCAGCAATCCGGTGATCGACCAGTTCACGCAGGCGGCACCGGGCTTCCGGGAGCTGCTCGTGCTCGGCAAGCTCTGGGCGATGTCGCGCGAGACCGATGACCGCGGGCGCCCGAAGTGGGACGCGATCATCGTGGACGCCCCCGCCACGGGACACGGGCTCGGCCTGCTCTCGATGGCCGGGGTCATCGCCCGGATGTTCCCGGTGGGACCGATCTCCGCCGAAGCGAAGGCGATCGACGCGTTCACCAAGGATTCCGAGCAGGTCGGGGTGATCCTCGTGTCGCTGCCCGAGGAGCTGCCCGTGACCGAGACCCTCGAGCTGCGCGACCAGCTCGCCGAACGAGGCATCGATGTCGCGGCGGCGGTGCTCAACGGGCTGCTCGTGGACCGGTTCACGCCCGCCGAGGCTGAGGTCGTCGCGGAGCGTTACGGCCAGTCCGATGTGCCGGCCCACGTGCGTCACGCGCTCGAGACGGTCGGCTGGGAGCACGTCCGCACCACCGACCAGGCCGAGGAGCGCGAGCGGCTCGAGCAGGGCCTCGACACGGGCGTGAGCGTGCTGCCGTACATGTTCGCCCCGCAGCTCGAGCGCGAGCACATCACGTCGCTGTCGCGGTGGCTCGTCCCTGCCGGCCAGGCCGTCCTGCTCGCGCAGCTCGCGGGCGCCGCGGACGGTCCGGCCGCAGCTGCAGCCGTCCACGCCGCGCAGGCGGAGGAATCATGACGCGACCGACCTCGTCCTCGCCGTCGGGCCGACCGCGTCGTCGACGCGCCGACACGCACCAGCTGGGCGACCGGCTCCGCAAGCTCGACGTGCTGATCGTCTGCGGCTCGGGCGGCGTGGGCAAGACGAGCGTCGCGGCTGCGATCGCGGTGGACGAGGCGATGCGGGGCCGCCGCGTGTGCGTGCTCACCATCGACCCCGCGCGACGGCTCGCGCAGGCGATGGGCCTTGACGCGCTCGACGACCGCGAGCGCAAGGTGACGCTCCCGTCGGGCGGCACTGCCGGCGGCTCGCTCCATGGGCTCATGCTGGATCCAAAGACCGCGTTCGACCGGCTCGTCGCCGAGACGTGCGAGACCCAGGACGAGGTCGACGAGATCCTCGAGAACCGCGTGTACCAGCAGGTCTCCGGCTCGAGCGCCGGCATGCAGGAGTACATGGCGCTCGAGCGGCTGTTCGAGCTCGACCGCGGCGGCAAGTACGACCTGATCGTCGTCGACACGCCACCAGCGGCCCACGCGCGCGAGCTGCTCGAGTCGCCGCAGCGGATGCTGCGCTTCCTCGAGGGGAAGTCACTGCGATGGTTCCTGCGCCCGGGCGCGAAGGTCGGCCGCTTCGGACTCAAGGCCGTCGGTGGATCACGCGGGCCGGTCGTCGCGGTGCTCGAGAAGATCACCGGCGGGCAGATGCTGCGTGACACCACGCAGTTCTTCGAGGCGATGGAGGGGATCGTCGGACAGGTGACCGAGCGCATCCGCGTCGTCGAGCGCATGTTCGGCAGCACCTCCACGGGCTTCCTGACCGTGACGAGCCCCGAGCGCGAGAGCGTGGAGCAGGCCGTGGCGTTCTGGGAGGCGCTCGAGGAGCGCCATTACGCCTACGTCGGCACCGTCGTGAATCGCGTGGAGCCGGAGGTGCCCGAGCGACTCGCGACGGCGGAAGAGCTGCTCGCGGTCGACGGCATCGACGAGTCGCTCGCCGCACGCATCGTCGCGGCGCAGCAGGACCACGCCGCGCTTGCCGGCCGCGACCAGTCACGCCTCGGCGAGCTGGCCCACGCCACCGGCGGTTCGCTGACGATCAGCGTGCCGCGCCTGGCCCGCGTCGTCAACGACCTCGACGGACTGCGCGCCCTCGCCCCCTACCTCGCAGGCTGACCCCTGCTGGATCCGGTGACGTTGGCCGGTCCTGGGCCGGCTCACGTCACCAGATCCAGGTTGTGCCCCGAAACGCCGGCGCGCCCCTCCGCGATGTAGTGGTGACGACGCGCATGGGTGGGGACCCGTGCGCGACCGGGGAGCGGGGGGACACATGACGACAGTTTCAGGCGATGCGCCGCGAGCGCATGCAGGGCTTGGCGAGGTTGCGCTCGCCACGGGAGCCGTGGCTGCGGCCCGGTCGATCGGACCGACCATCACCAATCCGGCGGCCAAGGCCAACAAGGTCCTCGCCGGGCAGTCGGCGGTCGCAGGGCTCGCGGCCGGGGTTGCCGGTGAGCTGGTCGCGCGCGGCGTCGACGCCGCGACTCCGCTCGATCGCACGCAGTCACACCTCGCGCTCGGCGTCGCGGGCGCCGCCGCCATGCTGATCGGGCACCGTCTCGACTCCAACACCGCCAAGCTCATCGGGAGCACCGGCCGTGTACTCGCCGTCACCGGCACGATCGGCGCTGCGCTCGATGTCAGTCACGCCAAGCTCGACGAGGACGGCGACGGTCACTTCTTCCCGGAGGTCCCGTGGCAGGCGGAGCTCGCGATCGGTGGCGTCGTCGCCGGCGGCCTCGCCCTCAAGTTCGGTCCGCGGCTCGCGAAGATCCTCAAGAACTCCAAGCAGCTCGGCGGTACCGCCACGCAGATGGATGCCGCCGGCGCCAAGCTGGGCGAGCTGATCCCGCGTTCCAAGCTGACGACTGGCCCACAGATCTTCCTGGGATCGCGCATCCAGCACGGCCACGGCGCATCGGCGATCCGCACCGTCGTGCCGCACAAGCTCGACGCACCGGAGCTGCGGACCGCGCTCGGACTGTCGGCCACCGGCGCGCTCACGAGCGACGAGCTGGCCTCGATCGGGATCCGCTCGCTCGAGCAGCAGGGCGCGTTCGCGCTCGACGACGCCGGCAAGCCGATGGTCGACATGATCCTCGAGGGATCGCCGACCGGCATGGGCGGGCTCAACATCGCGCCGGTGATGATGAGCGAACAGCTCGTGCGCACGGCCACGATCGACGCGCAGTACGGCGCCAAGCCCTCCGTCCAGAGCCTGGGCAAGGTGGACGAGGCGATCGACCAGTTCCTGGCGGTGTCGAAGGCCACGCGCGATCGGGTCGCGCTCATGCCCGAAGGTGCTCGCCCGCCACGCGTCGGCATCGCGACGAGCCTCGGCGGCCTGCAGTTCGACGACCTCATCGCCCGCGAGGGCCACGGCATCATCGACGAGCTCGGCCTCCGGAAGATCGTCACGCTTGGCGCGCCGAACCGCCTCTCCAAGCTCGACGCCGCGACGCTCCCGGCCGGATTCCACATCCGCGCGACGTTCGACGAGTTCGCGAAGCTCCCGGAGGACCAGGTCGCGAAGGCGAAGTTCATCGAGC
The DNA here is from genome assembly GCA_025964455.1 of Thermoleophilia bacterium. Next base: position 5,796 of record JAOPYU010000211.1, read on the forward strand.
TCTTCCATCCCGACGACCCGGTGCCGCTCATCTCCAAGGACCTGATCTGGCGCAAGCCGGAGTGGATGCCGAAGGATCGGACCTGGGTCCCGGGCGTCTCCTTCCTGCAGCACGCCACCGACGTGACCACGAGCATCTCGCGCGGCACCGGGCCCAAGGTCACGCATGGCGGCCACGAGTACCGCGAGGCGTTGGCCAACGTCGCCTTCGCGCGCGCCGTCGGGATCAAGCCGGCGGCGGGCGGCGCCTTCAGCGAGGCGACGCTGCAGCAGGCGGCCGTGCGGGCTCAGGACACCGCGGTCTCAGAGGCCAAGCGCCTCCGCGACGCGCTGCTCGGCACGTCCGACCTGACCAAGCCGGCCACGAAGGCTGGCTGACGATCGACCCGGCGCTCGGCGGTCAGGACTGCCCGGCGCGCTCGCGCGCCGTGCCGCCGTCGTCGAGCTGCATCGCTGCGATGCCGAGGTGCTTGCGCTCGCGCTCGCCGATCAGCACTGAATCCGCGTAGGCCTGCAGGCTCGTCACGGGCAATTCGCCGATCAGCCCGGCCGCCACGGTCGCGCGAAGCGCTCCGGCCAGTAGCCGGGTCGTGCGAGCGGTCTCGGGGCCGGGCGGCGTGCCCTCCCGGATCACCGACGCTGCGTGATGCATGGCATCGACGAAGGCGCGGCGCTCCGGGAGCGAGCTGGCGAGCACGGCGGCCATGCGCAGCGCGGCACTGCCGACTTCCCGCTCGGTGGCGTAGATCTCGATGAGCATGTCGAACAGGCTGCGCATGGCCGACAGGCCGTGCGCCGTCGCCGCGAGCTGGAAGCGCTCGGTGGCGCGGGCGAGCGTGCCGTCAGGGTCCGCCGACAGTCGCCGCACTGCGGTCGGCAGGTGCGAGGCGACCGTGCCGTCGATGCGACTCGGCAGCTGCCCACAGCGTCGCGCGGCGATCGCCGGCACCGGCTTCGGGGCGAGTGCCCGCCAGTCGAAGCGCTCGAGCACGAGCGGACCGGCGCTGACGCTGCCACCCGTGAGTGCGCGGATCGCGCTCGTGACGTCGACGATCGCTCGCAGCGGATCGATCGCCGTCTCGTCGTCCCCGGCATCCACCTGACGCTCCAGCTGCAGCACGATCGTCGGGAGGCCGTCCTTCGCCTCCTGCCCCCAATCGAGCTGGGCGGCCTCGGGCCACTCCATGCGGAACCACTCAGGGTCGACCGCACGCAGCGTGGCCCCCGGTGCGAGCTCCAGGTCGCCGTAGGGCAGGCGCAGGCCCCACAGCGGCACGACCGCGACGTAGCGCCGGGCCGTGGCGTACAGCGTGCGCTCGAAGCGCAGGTAGTGCTCCAGCAGCGCCGGCTCGTCGAGCTCGAAATCCGGGCTCGCCTCGCTCATCGCCACCAGGAGCGGCACGAGCAGCTCCGCGCGGGCGACGTGCTGCAGGTCCGCGACGGCATCGGCGCGGCCGGCGCGCAGGAACGTCGAGCAGGCCGGGTCGCTCGCCACGGTCCACGCGGCGTCGTCGGCCTCCTGCAGCTCCCACACGCGCTCGAGCCGATCGAGCACGAAGCGCTCGGTCATCGGGCGGTACTCGTAGAACGGCTTGTCATCGCGCAGGCGATGGTGCTCTTCCACGCTGAAGGAGATGTCGGCGCCCTCGGCCCGATCGGCCGCGAGCAGGTCGAATGCCGCCACCACGAAACGGCGGAGCGCCGAGAAGAGGCCGGCATTTCGGATCGGGAGCTGCAGCTGTGAGTCCATCACCTGCGGTGTTCGACAAATCCTTACAGGCCTCCTGCCTCGGGTGGTGTCACCCCAAGTGTGCAGATGACCCTTCGCAACCGGATTCTCGACCTGCTGCCCGTGCTGATCGTCTTCGCCGTGGTGACGGCGTTCGCGATCTACTGCCTGGTGGCCTTCATCGTGCGCGAGCCCGTGCTCGACACGCCGCGGACCCAGCAGGCCGGATACGCCGCCCCTGCGCCGGGTACCGACGGCACATGACCCCCTTCACGCGCGTCCACCTGACCGACCTCGATGACATGGCGCCGAAGTTCGGGTTCGGTGATGTCCACGAGGCTCGCTTCGCCGCAAAGGCCCTCGAGTGCGAGCAGACCGCGCTCATGTACCTGCGCATCAAGCCGGGCCAGCGCGGCTTCTCCCATCACCACGAGGTGCAGGAGGAGCTCTACGTGGTGCTCGCCGGGAGCGGCACGGCCTTCCTGGACGAGCAGGAGGTGGCGCTCGGCGCACTCGACGCCATCCGCGTCGCGGCGGGCACCGAACGGGCCTTCGCCGCGGGCGACGACGGCATGGACCTGCTCGCCTTCGGTGCACCCGCCGTCAGCGACGGCAGGAACGACGCCGTGATGGGCGCCGGCGCCTCGAGCTGACGACCCCCTAGAAGGGGATCGGCTCGGTGCGCTTGAGCTCCTCGAGCAGGTTCCGGGCGATCACGAGCCGCTGGACCTGGTTCGTGCCCTCGTAGATCTGCGTGATCTTGGCGTCACGCATCATGCGCTCGACCGGGTACTCCTGGATGTAGCCGTAGCCCCCGAGCAGCTGCACGGCATCCGTGGTGACGTCCATCGCGACGTCGGTGCAGATCAGCTTCGCCATCGCGCTGTAGCGCGTGAGCGTGGGCTGCGGGACGGCGCTGCCGGCATCGATCATGTGACCGGCGCGGTAGAGGAGTTCGCGGGCTGCACAGGTCCGGGTCTCCATGTCGGCGAGCATCCACTGCAGGCCCTGCTGGTGCGCGATCGGCTTGCCGAACTGCTCGCGCTCCAGCAGGTACTTGCCGGCGTACTCGATCGCGCCGCCGGCAATGCCCAGGCCCTGCGCCGCCACGCCCGGGCGGGAGCGGTCGAGCACCTGCATGGCGAGGGTGAAGCCGGTGCCCGGCTCGCCGAGGATGTTCGCCTCGGGGATGCGGCAGTCGTCGAAGAACAGCTCGCCGGTGGTCGAGCCCTTGATGCCCATCTTCTTCTCGTACTTGCCGACCGAGAAGCCCGGCGCGTCGGCCGGCACGACGAAGGCGGAGATGCCCTTGTGCCCGACGCCCTGCTCGGTCTTTGCAAACACGACGTAGACGTCGGCGACGCCGGCGTTGGTGATGAACCGCTTGCCGCCGTTCAGGACCCACTCGCCGTTCTCGAGCACGGCGGTCGTGCGCATGCCAGCGCTGTCGGAGCCGCTCTCGGGCTCGGTCAGCCCGTAGGCCGCGAGGTGCTCGCCACTCGCGAGCTTCGGGAGCCACTGGTCCTTCTGCGCCTCGGTGCCGGCGAGCTTGATCGGGAGCGAGCCGAGCTCCTGCACGGCGAGCAGCAGCCCGCTCGTGGCACAGACCTTGGAGATCTCCTCGATCGCCATGATCAGGGCGAGGGCGCCGGTGCCCGTGCCACCGTGCTCCTCGGAGAACGGAAGGCCGAACAGGCCCTGGTCCATGAAGATCTCGCGGATGTCCTGCGGGAACTCACCCGCCGCGTCGATGTCGTGCGCACGCGGTGCGACGAACTGGCGGGCGATGCCGCGAGCGTGCTCGCGGATCTCGAGGTGGGTGTCGGTGAGGCCCCAGAAATTGGGTGCGGTGTCGACTGCGGACATCGAGCGGCTCCGGATCTGTGCGTCGCGAGCGCAGCCGTGCGCGCGCGGATGTGGTCGATGCGCAGATCATACGCGCCGACGCGCAGCGTCAGGAGCGCGGAACGATGTACTCGCGCTCCTCGACGAGCCGACCGGCGCTCACGCGCATGATCGACACCATCGAGAACTGCAGCGACGTGCCGTCGGCGTACTCGCCTTCGGCGGTCGCCTCGACCATGGCAGTCTCGCCGTCCACCAGCACGGTGTGCGGGCGATACGTGAGGCGCGAGGTGCTCTCCACGAAGCGCTGCCACTCGGCGACGTAGGAAGCCGCGCCGTCGATGCGGTCGCTGGTCCCCGGGCGCCAGTAGACGATGTCGGGGGCGACGCAGGCGGACAGGCTCGTCCAGTCGCGCGCAGCGATGCTGTTGATGACCTGGCCGACGACGTGTCGCGTCAGCTGGTCCGTGGAGCTGGCTTCTGGGTTGATCACCATGGTCGGCACTTCGAAATCTTATCGAACCTGTCGCTCGTCACGCGTCGGTCACCCGGCCACGAGGACGCTGCGCGGCTGCGCCGGAAGCGCCTCGACGCCGTCCTCGGTGACGATGAAGGCATCCTCGATGCCGACCGCCGCTCGGCCAGGGAAGACCAGCTTGGGCTCGAGGGCGAACACCATCCCGGCCTCGAGCGGATCGTCGAAGCCGCGAGCGAGGAAGGGGTACTCGTCGACCTCGAGGCCGATGCCGTGTCCGACGAAGCGCGCCTGGTCGGGTGCGACGCCCATGAAGTTGGCGGCGTGTCCGGCATCGGCGGCGAGCTCCAGTGCGAGGTCGTACAGGGCGCTGGGCGCGACGCCGGGGCGCGCCGTCGCCGCGACGGCCTCGAGCGTCTCGACGCACCACTGCTGGGCGGCGAGCAGGTCCGGGTCCACTGCATCGATGCCGCCGACAGCCACCACGCGCGTGCAGTCGGACAGGTAGCCGTTGTAGCACCCCATCAGGTCGAGGACGAGCAGGTCGCCGGCGCGCAGCTCCTGGGTGGAGGCGCCCTTGCCGGCGGGCGGGTACAGGCCGCTGCCGCCCAGCGGTGCATCGAGCGCGGCCGGCAGGGCGGCGTTGGCGGCGGCGCACACCTGGCCGAAGAACATCTCCCCGCCGAACCGGCGCATCCGCATGATCCCCTGGTGGCCGGCGCCGCGCAGGCAGCCCTCGGCCAGCCGCGCAGCGTCCAGCTCCGTGTGGCCGGGCACGAGCTGGTAGGCGACGGTGTGCATCGCCTCCTTGACCTGTTCGGCCGCGATGCGGTGGTTGGCGAGCTCCCACTCGCTCTTGACCGCGCGCACGCTGCGCAGGTGGTGGGTCAGGTCGACGAACTCCGCGTCCGGGAGCGCGCGTGCCAGCTTCAGGTAATCGGCAGCGGGCACCACGTCGAGCGCGAGCGCGAGGCGTCCACGGTCCACGCCCATCGCCTGCAGCTCGGCGACGAGCTGCTTGACCGCGACCATCCGCTCCACGGGCCAGCACGTCTCGGCCTGCACGCGTGCGGCCGCACGGCGCGCGAGCACCCGGACCTCGCCGCTCGCCGGCACGAGGACCCATCCGTCGAGGATGGAGCCGGCGACGTAGCCCACGTCGGCATTGCTCTGGACGATGGCCAGGTCGATGTCCGCGGCCGCGAGCCGGGCCTGCAGCGCTGCCGCCCGTCGGCGCAGCTCCTCGTGCGGGACGAGGAACCGGAAGGTCGCGAGGTCCTCGGGGCGGATGGTCTGTTCGGCCGGGATGCTGAAGCTCATGACCGAAATCTACTCCGTCGCGCCCTCACCTCCGCATCCGGACGACTTTGTCCCCTCCACGAATCACTAACTCGACTTAATCAATGGGGGAGGGGGTTGGAGGGGGCGTAGGATCGGCGGCATGATCCTCGACAATGCGAACGTGCTCACGATGGATGCGGCCCTGCCCCGGAGCAGGGTGCTGGCGATCGCCGGTGGCCGGGTCCTCGGCGGCGTCGATTCACGGGAAGATGCGATCGCATCGCACGCACACGAGCGCGTCGACCTCAAGGGCCTGACGATCGTCCCGGGCTTCGTGGAGTCGCACTGCCACTTCCGGGGCTGGGCACTGGCGCGGCACCGCCTGCAGCTGGAATCCGCGACGAGCATGGACGACCTGCTCCGGATGGCGCGGACCCACCTCGAGACGCCGCGGGTCGAGACCGGGCTGCCGGGCGCGGTGCAGCGCGCGACCGATCGCGAGACCGACGGCTGGATCCTCGGCGGTGGATGGGCGGACGCGCTGCTGGTCGGTGTCGATGACGCCGCGGCGCGGCTCGATGCAGCTGTGGAGGAGCGACCCGTCGCACTCCACTCGCGCGATGGACACGCGCTGTGGACGAACCAGCGGACGCTGGACCGGCTGGGTATCACCCTCGATCAGCTGGAGGTCCCGGGGGGCGTCGTGGAGCGCGACGACTCCGGCGCGTTCACCGGCGTGCTCCGCGAGGAATCGGCCTGGATCGTGCGCCGCGCGCTGCCGGACGACGACCTCGACATGAAGGTCCTCGCCACGGCGATGCGCGAGGCCGCGCGACGCGGCGTGACATCGCTGCACGACATGGACGGTGCCGCAGCGCTGCGCTCGTGGCGGAGCATCGAGGACGAGCGCGGCCTGGCACTGCGCGTCTGGGTCCACCTGCTCGTCGCCGACCTGCCACATGCCGAGGCGCTCGGGCTTGGCTCGGGCTGGGGATCGGAGCGCCTCACGATCGGCGCGCTCAAGGTCTTCGCCGACGGCACGCTCGGCTCGGGCACGGCCCGGCTGCACGAGCTCGAGGTACCTCGCCCGGGCGAGGCGCCGCGCGCCGGCGTCACGGTCACGGGAGTCGACGAGCTGCGTTCGCTCGCCCGTCGCGCCGGTCGCGCGGGGCTTCCGCTCGCCGTGCACGCGATCGGCGACCTCGCGGTCACTGAGGTGCTCGACGCGCTCGAGGCGACGCGCGAGCACTGGGACACGCTCGCGATGCGACCCCGCATCGAGCACGCGCAGCTGGTCCGCACCGAGGACCTCGCCCGGGCCGCCGGCCTCGGGGTCGCGCTGGCGGTGCAGCCCACGATGCTGGTGACCGATCGCGACGAGGCCGACGCGCGCTGGGCAGGGCGCACCGATCGCGCCTATGCGTACCGCTCGATGGTGGACGCCGGCTGCGGCATTCTGCTCGGATCCGATGCACCGATCGAGGAGCTCGGCCCGCTCTCCCAGCTGCACGCGGCCACGGTCCGTGACGGCGGCGCCCACGGGCTTGCTCCGGCCCGCGGGCCCTGGCACTCGGAGCAGTCGCTCGATGCGGAGACCGCGCTGCTCGCGAGCACCGCGTGGCCAGCCGATGCGAGCGGCGTGGGGGATCGGCTCGGTCGCCTCGTGCCGGGCCGTCACGCCGACCTGGTCGTGCTCTCCGATGATCCGCTGACGACACCGTTCGCGGATCTCGAGGTGGTCGCGACGATGGTCGGCGGACGTTGGACCTACGGCGCCGCGAACCTCGGCGTCCGCTGACGGTTCACGACCTCGCAGCGCCTGCATGCAGCCGGTTCCGCTACTCGGTGGCCATTGCGGACGAGACGCCAATCCCGGGCTATAGTGAGGCAATCGTGCCCGCCTCCTCCATCTCGACCGAACCCGCTTCGTCCGCACCCGATGCCCAGCCCGAGCTGGCGCCCGCGCAGTGCGCCGTGGCCCGGTGCGCCGAGCTCGTGTGTGGCAAGTGGACGCTCCTGGTCGTGCGCGACCTGGCCTGCGGGCCCAAGTCCTACAGCGAGCTCGAGGCATCGCTCGCGGGCATCAGCCCCCGCACGCTGTGCGACCGGCTCAAGACGCTTGCCGAAGCCGGCATGGTGACGCGCACGCGGATCAAGGGCCTGCCGCCCCGCACGATGTACGAGCTCACCGACCGTGGGCTCGAGCTCACCCCGATCGTCGAGACGATGCGCGTCGTGGGCGAGTCGCTCATGGCGTTCGTGCCGGACGAGCAGGCAGCGGCCGAGATCGCATCGGGCGACGACTGCGGCTGCGACTGACATCCCCGACGGGGATGGATGGTCAGCGTGCGGGTCGAGGCCGCCGTGCACGGCGGATGATCGCGATCGCCGCTGCGAGGCACATCACGCCGAACCCGCTCATGCCGACGACGAGCTGGTGCTCGAACACCGGTGTCAGCGCTGCCTCCGAGATCGCGCGAGCGAGGACCCCGCCGGACCCTTCGGAGACCTTCGAGGAGACGCCCTCCAGGATCCCGTCGTCGGAGATCCAGATCCCGAGGCCGACCGTGGCAGCGCCAAGTCCGAGCCCGAAGATGGACGTGACCGGTCGGACGAAGGCGAGTGACAGCAGGAACAGGATCACCGCGGCGACCACCAGCACTTCAGGCGCCGACCGCACGCGATGGAGCACGCGCGCCGCGTCCGCGGCCCGGTGCAGCGAACTGTCATCCACCACCTCCACGGACGGGTCCTCGGTCACCTGACACGCCTCGTCGATCCCTTCCCTGGATCCGGTCGACTTGCCATCGATGACCGAACCGATGGAGTCGAGCAGCAGCGACACGTCGAGCAGCCGGTCCTCGGACGCCGATCGGTCCAGGCGCGCCGCTCGTACGAAGCGCTCGTGCGCGGTCCGGTTCGTCTCAGCCCACGCACGGCGCACGCGGGCCGAACCGAGCGCGGTGTCGATGCGGCCCACGAGCAGCCGCTTGGCCTGCTCCACCGCCAGCGACGCGGCGAACAGCGAGCCGATCGTGCCGCGGCACGCGAGGCGAGCAGCGACGCCGTCGACCAGCAACGTCGCCAGCTCCTCGCGCACCGGCTGCTGCTCGAGCACCGGCGTGGTGACCTCCACCCAGCGGTCGGTCTCGAGCAGCGTGGCGCGCGCATCGCCGGCGACGACACCGCCAGCGACGAGCGCACCGGCGACGAGGGCGAGCAGGAGTGCGAGGACGGCGCGCATCAGGCCTTGGGCTTCTTGCGTCGGCGCTTCACGCGCGCGGTGGTCTTGGGTGGGCGCTTGGGTCGCGCCTTGCGCCGCGCCGGGGCTGCGTCGCGGAACTCCGCGGCCGCCGCGACGAGCGCCGGGTCGACCTGCTCCGGCAGCAGCGGCGCCCCGACGCACACGGCGCACTTGCCGCACTCACGCGCCGCGGGATCGTCGAGCTCCGCGGCCACGTAGGCCATGAGGCACCGCTCGCCGCGGGCATACGCCTGCATGCGGCCGTACTCGTCGTGTCGGCGCACGACCAGCTCCGCCATCTTGCCTTCGTCGAGGGTGAAGTCCTCGCCGGTGGCGTACCAGGTGCCGCCACGCTTGGCCACCGGCGCCGGCTGCTCGACCGCGAGCTGCCCGAGCACCTTGTCAGTGAGCGCGCGGCCGATCCCGATCGACTTGGCGAGCGCGGTCGTGGTCATCCCCTTCGGGGCGGCGAGGCGCAGCCCCGAGAGCACCGAAGCGTAGGAGCCGACCGGCGGGAAGGCCTGGCCGATGAAGTAGTCGGTGATGCGCCGGTCGCCCTCCCCGTGCAGCAGCACACCGATGGCGTCGTCGACCGCGCGTCCCGCACGACCCACCTGCTGGTAGTAGTGGATCAGCGACTGCGGCAGCTGGAAGTGCACGACGAAGCCGAGGTCCGGCTTGTCGAAGCCCATGCCGAGCGCCGGAGTGGCGATGATCGCCTTGACCTCGTTGGCCAACAGGCGACGCTCCAGCTCGAGCTTGCGCTCCTCCTCCGCTCCACCCGGTGAACCGCCACCCGTGTAGTGCTCGGCGTCGATCCCCCGCGAGCGCAGGAAGCCCGCGACACGCTTGGCGTGCGCCTTGGTCAGCACGTACACGATTCCGCTGCCCTCGATGTTGGGCAGCTCCTGCGCCAGCCACGCCATCCGCTCGTGCTCGCTCGCCAGGTGCGTCGCCTGCAGCCGCAGGCTCGCGCGCGACAGCGGCCCACGCTGCACCTCGACGCGCCCACCGAGCTGCGCGACCACGTCCTGCACCACGGCATCGTTCGCCGTCGCGGTCGTCGCCAGGACGGCGACGTCCTCGCCGAGCCGCGGGAGGATCGCGTTGATGCGTCGGTAGTCCGGACGGAAGTCGTGGCCCCAGTCGCTGATGCAGTGCGCCTCGTCCACGACGAACAGGCCGACCTGCTCCAGCAGCGGCTCGAGCACGCGGTCGACGAACTGCGCGCTCGCCAGCCGCTCGGGCGAGACGAGCAGCAGGTCGAGCTCATCCGCGTTGAGCCGCTCGATGATCTCGCCCCACTCGTCGGTGTTGGTCGAGTCGATCCGCGCGGCGCGCACGCCGAGGCGCTCCGCTGCCCGCACCTGGTCGCGCATGAGCGCCAGCAGCGGCGAGATGAGGATCGTCGGGCCGGCGCCACGCTCGCGCAGCAGCCGCGTCGTGAGGAAGTACACGGAGCTCTTGCCCCACCCGGTGCGTTGCACGACGAGCAGGTGCGCACGACGATCGACGAGTGCCTCGATCGCCTCGAGCTGACCGTCACGGAAGTCGGCGTCCGGACCCAGCGAGCCGCGCAGCAGCTCACGTGCGCGCGCGGCGATGTCACCGGCAGGCGCGGGCGGGCCTTCGAGCTGGAGCTGGTCGACGTCGGGGGACGGGGTCACCCGGTCACTGTAGCGAAGTGGCTACGCGGCGGAGTGCCCGGGCAGGTCCGGCTGGATCCCCGGGTGGGGGCGCGGCTGCTGGGGCCCGCCGGCCGGGAAGCCGGTGGCGGGAGCTCCGGCGGGAGCGCCGCCGATGCTGGGCAGGAAGTCGGGAAGTGGCGGAGCAGCTGCCGGCGCGGCGCCTGCCGGGTCGTACGTCGCTGCCGAGGCGGGCGGCGGCGGGGGCGGGGCTCCGACGCCGTGTCGCTGGGCCTCGAAGCCGAGCTCGTCGCGGGCAGTGGCCTGCGAGCCTGCGGCTGCGCGACGCACGTTCTGCTCGATGCGGATGTTGTTGGCTTCGAGCAGCAGCGCGAAGTTCTGCTTGGACGATGCGTGGAGCATCGCCTCCTCGACCGAGATCGCGCGGTCGATGATGAGCTGCAGCAGCGACTGGTCGAACGACTGCATCCCGTAGTAGGCGCCCTCGGCGATGGCATCGTGGATCGTGCCGGTCTCGTCGGGGTTCTCGATCGCGTCGGCGATGCGGCTCGTGCCGACCATGACCTCGATCGCCGGCACGCGCGAGCGGCCGTCGGTCGTCCGGACGAGGCGCTGGGAGATGATCCCCTTGAGCGTGCCGGCGAGCATCGAGCGCGCCTGGCGCTCGAGCGCCGCCGGGAAGAAGTCGAGCACGCGGTAGATCGTCTCCATGACGTCGATCGTGTGCAGTGTCGAGAGGACGAGGTGCCCGGTCTCCGCGGCGCTCAGGGCGGCGCGCACGGTCTCCTCGTCACGCATCTCGCCGATCAGGATGACGTCGGGGTCCTGGCGCAGCGAGCGGCGCAGGGCGCCCGCGAAGGAGCCGGTGTCGGTGCCGATCTCGCGTTGGTTGATCAACGAGCGCTTGTCGCGGTGGACCATCTCGATCGGATCCTCGACGGTCACGATGTGCCGGCTCGAGTGCTCGTTGATGTGGTCGACCATGGCGGCGAGGGTCGTCGACTTGCCCGAGCCGGTCGCACCGGTGACGAGCACGAGGCCGCGGGGCACCATCGCGAGGGTCTCGACGATGGCCGGCAGGTTGAGCGTGCCGAGCGCCGGGACCTCGTCGGGGATGACGCGCAGGGCGATCGAGATCTCGCCACGCTGGCGGAAGACGTTGACGCGGAAGCGGGCGCAGCTGCGCAGTTCGTAGGAGAGATCGGTCGCGCCGACCAGCTCGAATTCGTGGAGCCGGTTCGGGGCGTGTCGGGTCAACTCGCGGACGATGGTGTCCATGTCGTCGGGGCCGACCGCGTACATGCCGGGGATCGGCGTGAGCTCGCCGTTGAGGCGCAGGTAGGGCGGCGAGCCCGCCTTCAGGTGCAGGTCGCTCGCGCCGAGCGTGGAGACCTGACGCATGCAGTAGTGCAGCGTCTGGACGGGGTCACCTGATGGCGTTGCGCTGCGCAGTGCGCTCACGTGGATGCTCGATTCAGTGTGGACGAACGACTGGCCGTCCCATCGGCACCGCGTCGTCGCACCTCGAGTCGGCGACCAGCGTGCGCGACGCACTGCAATCCGAATGCGACGACGGGCCCGACCGATTGTCCGGTCGAGCCCGTCGCAACGTTGGTTCCTTCCCGGGAACCGGAGATCAGGCGGCGAAGTCGCGCAGTGCCTGTGCCTCGCCGAGCGCCTCGAGCTTGCGGAGCGCCTGGTTCTCGATCTGGCGGATCCGCTCGCGGGTGACGCCGAACTCGCGTCCGACCTCGTCCAGCGTGCGGGGATGCTCGCCACCCAGGCCGTAGCGAAGCTCGAGCACACGGCGCTCGCGCTGGCTCAGGCTCTGGAGGACGCGACGGAGCGTCTCGGCGCGTGCATCGTCGGACGCGAAGTCCTCCGGTGCCGGCGATGAGTTGTCCGCGACGAACTGGCCGAACTCCGAATCCTCATCGTCACCCACGGGGCGATCGAGGCTCATCGGGGCCTGCATCGAGTGCTTGATCTGCTCGACCTCGTCGAGCGGCATCTCGAGCTCGGTCGCGACCTCCGCCAGCGAGGGCTCGCGCCCCAGCTCGGCGACGAGTCGACGCTCGGTGCGGCCGATGCGGTTGACCTTCTCGACCACGTGCACGGGCATGCGGATCGTCCGACCCTTGTCCGCGAGCGCGCGGGCAACGGCCTGGCGGATCCACCAGGTCGCGTACGTGGAGAACTTGAAGCCCTTGCGCCAGTCGAAATTCTCGACTGCACGCACGAGGCCGATCGTCCCCTCCTGGATGAGGTCGAGGAAGCTGAGCCCCTGGCCGCGGTAGTGCTTGGCGATCGAGACGACCAGGCGAAGGTTCGCCTCGATCATCTGCTGCTTCGCACGCTCGGAGCCGTTCTCGAAGGCCTGGGCCAGCTCGACCTCCTGCTTCGCCGTCAGGAGCGGCACGCGGCCGATCTCCTTGAGGTAGAGCTGGAGCGAGTCGGTGGTCTGCGGCTTGATGTTCGCGCGAGCACGCGCCAGCGCAGCCGTCAGGGTCTCCTGCGACGACGGGCGGGCGGGCTCGAGCTCGGTGGCGCCGGCGTCATGGACGTCGATGCCGCGCTCCTCCACCAGCCCGACGAACTGGGCGAGCTGGTCGTCGCCGAGTTCGTTCTCCTGGGCGAAGCGGAGCAGGTCGGTGTGTGCGACGCCTGATTCGAGCGCGGTCGAATCAGCGTCCAGGCGTGCAAGGAACTCCTGCACTTCCTCGATTTCTGATGCGTGTACAAGCATGGTCGTGCTCACGTGTCGTGGTGCCTCCAGGACCGGGGCGCGTTGTCTGGCGCCGCTCGGATCCATCGTGGTGTGGGGGGTGCGTCGATCGGGCGTACCCGATAACTATACCCAGTAATGCGGTGCCTCTACACAAAATGAAGTCGTGGCACACGCAGGATCATACAGGTTCGTGATTCGTCAATCACATTCCGTGTCGCGGAAGGGTGAAGGAACGCTCACTACCAGAGAGGAGTATCGGTTGTTCCGTGGATTCCTGAAGGGTGACGACAATCGTTCACCATTGGAACCCATCCGCCGAACGAATCCTCATATCGTTATAGCGGGTGGTGCGGGGGTGCACAGGCCTATACGCCGCGGGGCCCGGATCGGTTCACGCCTTTCGCGCGAACGGCATCGGTACCCCGCTCGAGCGTGGGTAACCCCCGACCTCGGACACCGATCAGGCGCTGCAGAGCTCGCCCCGGATCGGCGTGGCGAGGCGCCGGGTCGCGGCGTCGGTCGCCGCCGTCGTGGAAGCCGCGAGGCGACTGCAGCCGTCGCTGCGACCATCGCCGCGCCACAGCCGCGCCAAGGTGGCGAGCAGGCGGGCGCGGTCGCGCTCGGCCGGCTCGAGCGCCGGGGAGCCGGCCAGCTCCTCGAGGCGGTCCACCGTGGCGTCGGGTTCGTCCTTGTCGAACGAGCCCGCCACGGCTGCGATCCGGGCCATGGGATCCGACCCGGCCTCGAGCCGTGCGGCGGCACGAGCCACGGCGGAGCGGTCCTGTGCGGCGACGGCGTCCTGGAGGGCACGCAGCTGCGGGCGGACCGCAGGGGCGACCTCATCCGCGGCGACGAGCACGGGCAAGGCGCCGCGGAACCCGTCGGGATGCAGCAGGTCGTCAGCGAGGCTCGCCATGCGCAGCGACGTCGGGTCGCCGGCATCGCGCCCCAGCTCGACGGCCGAGCGCAGGGTGGCGCGGGCCTCGCGCTGATCGCGCAGCACCGTCTGCACCATGCCGAGGTGCAGCGCGGCGAACGCGCTCTCGGGGTACTCGCGCGTCAGCTGCTGCAGGTCGCGCTCCACGGAGCGCGGACCCGTGCTGCGCCAGCGGGTGAGCACCAGACCGACCTGCCCGACCACGTCGTCCTGGTCGTCGGCGACAACGTCGACGAATCCGGCATTGGCTGCATCGAGCTGTCCGGCCGCGAGCTTGGCGGCGGCGCGCGCCACCGGCGCATCCGCATCGACGTCGCTCGGCAGGGCCAGCGGCGGCGGCGAATCGGGGAAGCTCTCGTCGGCTGAGCGCGGTGCCGGCCCGACCAGCGCGATCGCGCCGCCCAGCAGGGCCCCGGCGACCAGCAGCGCCACCACGATGCGCAGCACCGGCCGGCCACCCGCGTCGCGGGGGCTGTCGTCGGGCGCATGCTGCGTGGCGGCTGCCATGCGGCCGATGGTATCCGAGCGCGCGGCGCTGCGACGCGCGTCCACGGGGTGTTGCATGACCCGGCCCTCGTGCACGCGAGTGCGCTTGCGTGGATTGCTTCAAGCGATCCGACCTCGCTGCCGATGCTCGCGTGGAGGCCCTCGGCCCACGCACCGATGCACGAATTCCACCCGCACACGCCCCGGCCCCGCCGGTTCACGCCCGCCGCACTCATCGCCATCGCGCTGTGTGCGCTCGTCGGCGTGCCCGCCGCTGCGGCGACCACGCTGGAGTTCACGCCGGCCGAGCCGAAGCCCTCGACCCAGCCGATCGACCTCGGGCTCCCGCCGGTGAAGCTCGGGGTCCAGGCCGACGAGATCACCTTCCGCACCACCGCCAAGGACAAGGCGGCACAGCGGGCCGCCAAGCTCCAGGAGCGGCTGCGCGACGACGCGCAGGCGCAGCGCGAGGCGTCGATCCTGGCGCAGTCACGCATCGATGCGATCGAGGAACTGCTCGCGACGGTCGAGGGCGACCAGGACGAGCTCGCGGCGCAGCTGCAGGCCCGCGCAGTGCAGCGCTACAAGGGTGGCGAGGCCGGCGACCTCTCGTTCCTGCTCTCCGGCGACGGCTTCTCCGACCTGCTCACCCGCAACCGACTGCTGCGCGAGCAGGCATCGCGGGATCGACGCACGATCGACGAGTACGAGATCACGGTCGCCAAGGTGGAGCAGTACCGCCAGGTGCTCGAGGACCTGCGCGACATCACGGGACAGCAGGCCCAGCGGCTCGAGGAGCGCGCCGGACGCCTCGACGAGGTGCTGGTCGCCGCGAAGGTCGGCCACGACGAGGCGCCGCTCGAGGCGGAAGCCGCCGGCCGCTCCGCCAAGCCCAAGGGGGTCGCCGGCACGTGGTACGTCATGGACGGCGCGTTCCAGGCCCAGCTGTTCCTCCCTAACACGGGCGGCCAGTACGACGGCGGCAACCGCACCGCCGCACGCCCCGCCACCGCCCAGCAGATCCAGCGCACCCTCGGCGACCCGCGCATCGACCTCGACGCATCCGGCTATCGCGACGTGCTCACCAACCAGATCGACGGGCGCCTGCTCGATGCGCTCTGGCTCGCGGCCAACAAGTTCAACTACGTCAAGGTGAGCTCACTCAAGAGCGACCATGGCGTCTACACCGCGAGCGGCAACGTCTCGGAGCACTCCTTCGGCTGCGCCGCTGACATCGGCAAGATCGGGAAGACCTACATCACGCCGAGTGCGCAGGTGCCGGGCGGCGAGGTCGAGCAGGCCGTGCTGTTCTTCAACGGCCTCGGATCGGTGCAGCCCGACCTCGCACCCCACCAGGTGATCTCGCTCTTCAGTCTCGGCGGCGCCACGCTCGCGATGGGCGACCACGGCGACCACATCCACCTCGGCTATAGCTGCTAGACCTGCGTCAGGCGCTGCGCGA
>JAOPYU010000166.1 GCA_025964455.1 Thermoleophilia bacterium
CCGGGCATCGGCCTGCGCCCGCGCCGCCGCCGACGCAGGGGCGCGGCGCCCTCGGACGACCAGATCAGCCTGTTCGGCTGACGCTCCGGCTCAGCGGCCGTGGCGCACGACGAGCACGTGGGCCTCGCCGTCGGTGTGTGCGTCGCTGATCGCGCCATGGTCGGCGAAGGCGCCGGCGAGCTCGTCGAGCGGCCGCGAGATCGGCGTGGTGCCGCCCTTGGAGTAGACGATCAGCAGGCGGCCCTTGCGGTGCAGCACGCGGAGGAGCTCGGCCGGGTCGATGAGCCCGTCGAGCGCCGTGACCAGGTCGAAGGCGCCATCGTCATAGGGCAGACCGTGCACGGACGCGACCTCGAAGCGCGCCTCGGGCACGAGCTCGGTCGCCAGCTCGACCATCCGCGGTGAGATGTCGGTACCGAGCACGTTGCTGCCGGGCCAGCGCTCGAGCATGGCGGCGGTCGCGATGCCGGTGCCGCACGCGACATCGAGCGTCCGTCGCGGACGGAAGCCGCGCGGCAGGTGGCCGAGCGCCTCCGTGAATCCGACGCGATAGGTCGGGTCGGCGCGGATCTGCTCCCACGTGGGTGCCAGTGAATCGAACAGCAGTCGCATCGCTGGCTCCACGACCGGTCGGGTCACCGGCAGGCGAGCGGCGCGCATCAGGACGTTCACGCCTGCGCGCCGCGTGCGCGCGAGCGCTCGCGTACGCGCGCGTGCGAGGGGACCGGGCAGCGGCAGGGAGGGGAGCGGTGGAACGAGCCTCATGCGAGGCCGAGTTCCGAGCGCAGCCAGGCGACGTGCTTGGCCGGCTGGATCTTGCGGACGATCGACTGGATGTTCCCGTCCGCGCCGACGATCACCGTCGAGCGCTCGACGCCCCAGTACTTCTTGCCGTACATGGACTTCTCGACCCAGAACCCCAGCGCATCGGCGAGGCGGTGGTCCTCGTCGACGAGCAGGTGGAAGGGCAGGTCGTGCTTGGCGCGGAACTTCTGGTGCGCCTCGGCGCCGTCGGGGCTGACGCCGTAGACCACGAGGTCGTCGACGCCGTCGAACTCGCTCCAGGTGTCACGCAGCTCGCACGCCTGGGTCGTGCATCCGGGGGTGTCGTCCTTCGGATAGAAGTAGAGCACCACGCGACTGCCGGCGAGCGCCCGCAGGGACACGTCGCGTCCCTGGTCGTCGCTGAGCGTCAGGTCCGGAACGGGCTGGCCGATGTCGAGTGCGCTGGTGGTCGTCATGGCGTGGAGGATATCGCGCGCTCAGGGATGCGCGGCGGCGAGGACGCTGCGCGCGGCCTCGACCAGCGGCGCCAGTCGAGGCTCGTCGAACAAGGTGCCGAGGGGTGTGCGCAGATACACGGTCCAGGAGCCGTCGCGCTCCTGCCACGGGCGCAGATGGTCGAGGCCGACCGGCTTCGCCGCGTACCGCACGTGGAAGGTCGCGTAGTCGGGGTCGGACGTCGTCTCGGCCTTCGGGAGCGTGGCGAGGTCGGCGCCGGCGATGGCGTCGCGCAACCCGGCAACCGCCGCGGCAAGCACCGGTGACGAGGCGGCGGTGCGCTCGACCTGCCAGTCGCTCGGATCGGCCGGTTGCGCGTACGGGCCATCCCAGAGTGGGTCGTAGGTGCTGACGCTGGCTTCGACGGTCGCGTCGGGTTCGCTGAATGCGGCGCGCACGTTGGAGGCGACGCGATCGCCGTACCGCGGGTGGTGATGAGGGGCGGCGGTCGAGAGGTTCACGATCACGGAGATCGGCGCAGGCATCTGCGCAGTGCTGGTCGCGGGGGCGAGCTGCATGGGGGTTCGGTCCTTGGCTGGGAGGGCGCGTCGCCGGGCGCGGCGGGCGCAGCCGGCGCGCGAAGCGCCTAGGCCGAAACGGGATCGTATCGGACGTCGCGGTCGCCGTGCGGCACTGGATCGGGGTCGACGACAGTCCGCGGCGCGAGGCAGGCGTCGGTCGCGATCCGCGCGGCCACGACCCACATGAGGCCGGCGTTCGCGACGTGCCCGAGCACGACCTGCCACGGTAGTCCGTTGCGGTACTGGACCTCCCCAAGGGCGATCTGTCCGACCACGAGCACGAGCAGGATCCCGAGGTCGCGCAGGGCGACGCCCCGCCGTTCGCGCAGCCAGGTCAGCAACAGGACGAGGACGAGGAAGGCGTAGGCGCCACGCGCGTGCAGCGTGACCGCGAGGCCGAACACGCCGAAGCGGTCGACCGTCTGCCCCGTCCCGGCGGCGCCGCTGTGGGGGCCGGAGGCCGTGGTGAGCACACCTGCGACGATCACGGCCAGGAGCGCCAGCAACATGAGCGATGCTGCGCCGACGCGCAGGCCGGCGCCGCGGCGCACCAGCCGGACCGGCGTGGCCGATCCGCTTGCGTGGAACGCGACGCTCGCAGCCAGGATGCAGCCGATGCTGAGCAGGAAGTGCGTGGACACGATCTCGGGCGGCAGTTCAAGGATCACGGTGAGTGCCCCGACCACGGCCTGCAGCAGCGTCCCGACGACCACGAGGCCGGACGCGATGCGCAGGTCGCGGCGTGGGCCGCCGACCACGCGCCAGCCGATCCAGGCGGCGACCATCGCGGCGATGAGCGTCGGGGTAGCGGTCATCCGATTGAGGAACTCGACCATGGGATGGAAGGCGAGCTCCGGCGTGGCTCGCGTGGTCGTGCACGTCGGCCAGTTGGGGCACCCGAGCCCCGAGCCGGTCAGGCGCACGGTCGCGCCGGTCACCACGATGAACCACTGGAAGAACAAGGCGACGGCCGTGGCGCGGCGGGCGGCGCGAAGCGTGGTTGGACCGAGCAGGAGCGTGCGCATCGGCATCGATGGTAGCGCGCGGCGATCGGTGGGGCGGCAGGTGGCCACCGGGACGGAGCACGGTGGAATGCGGGTTTCCGGGAGATGCGGCCACGAAAGCGGCCACGGCTGGGGCCATCGGAGGCCAACCCCGGCCCGTTCTCGAGCCGTGGAGCGTGCCCCAAGGCGAAGAACTGATGCCGAAGCAAATGTCGGCGGCTCAGGCCGTTGACAGCCTTTCACGAGGAGAAGGATCGAACGTGAACTCCCCCTACACCAAGCATCTCGACGCGCCGACCCACACGACGCACTCCACTGCACTCACCGTGCCGACGTATGCCGCAGCTCCAATGCAGGCACCGGCCCCGGTCATCGTGCAGGGTGGCAACGACAACAGCGGTGGCAGCAAGGCGGGCATCGCCCTCATTGCGATCGTCCTCGCCATCGTCGGTGCAGCAGCAGGATTTGCCATCGGCAAGGGCTCCGGCCCGAGCTGGAACGAGCTCCGACGATTCGAGGCGCTCTCGGGTCGTGAAGGTGAGATCCGCGGACGTGACGCTGGCTGGAACCAGGGTCGCAAGCAGGGTCGCACCGAGATGGAGTTCCTCGCCCAGTACGAGAAGCTCCGGACCCAGGCGACCGCCTTCAGCCAGGGCTACGGCCAGGGCCGCAACATCGGTCAGCAGATGGGCAAGGACGCGACCCGGTACCGCTACGGCGCCGGCGGCTACGGCTACGGTCGAGGCTACGGCTCCGGCTACCGACGCAGCGGCTACGGCGGCTACGGCTACGGCGGTCGAGTGGGCAGCGCCATCGGCAACGCCCAGGCCATCGCCAACGCCACGGGCTCCCCGGTCGACGTGATCGTCGGCTGACCAGCCTAGATCCACTGCCTTCGGCACCCTCGCGCGGCCCCCGATCTCCGGATCGGGGGCCGTCGCGTCTTCGATGCACAGGTGATGCCGACCCGCCGAACCATCCTCGTGCTGCTCGCCGGAGCAGCGCTTTCGCTCGCACCGCTCGTCGGCGCTGCGGTCGCGCACCCGACGCCGATGGACTGGCGGCACCTGCGCTTCGAGCGTGAGGTTCGCTGGAACGAGCTCCGGCGAGTCGAGGCCCTGGCTGGACGCGAGGGAGAGATCCGCGCGCGGGACGAAGCCTGGAGGCATGGCCGCAACGAGGTCGAGTTCCTGGCGCAGTACGAGCGCCTCCGCACGCAAGCGACGGCATACGGCGCGGCCGGCGGGCCAGTCGACGCCTGTCTGCGTGACGCCGCGCGCGACGTGGCTCTCGCCTCGGCCCAGGCGCGCGCCAACGCGCTCGGTCAGCCGGTCGACGTCATCGTGTGTTGAGCACGCTGGCGCGAATTGTGTCCCTGGGGGAAACAATGCTCGCCAGCGTTGGCGGCGCCCGGACGGCGAGCCGGATTCGATCACGAGCCGATCGGCATTCGTATGACTTTGTCCCGTCCTTGGGCGACTAACTCGAGTTAATCGCCGTTGGGGGGGAGGGGCGGCGCTGCTGCGTCGCGGGCGGGGTAGGATCATCGGTGATGAACCGCCGCTTCCGCCTCATTGCCGCGCTCGGGATGGCCGTCGTACTCGCGACGTTCACGTTGTATGTCGGCATCAAGGGTGGCGACGTGCAGGAGCCGCTGCTGCAGGCGCGCGAACTGGTGGCCAAGCGCGATGTCGCGATGTCGCAGACCGTGCAGGTCGACGGGATCGCGGCCGGCCCCACGAGCGGCGACCAGGGCGACCGCTTCAGCTTCTACGTCACCGATCGCGATGGCAAGCACCGCACGCGCGTCGACTACCGCGGCTCGGTGCCTGACGCCTTCCGCGTCGGTCGCAACGTGATCGTGAAGGGGAAGCTCGTCGCCGATCCCAAGTCCGGTGACACGGTGTTCAAGGCGGTCCCCGGCTCGCTCGTCACGAAGTGCCCGTCCAAGTTCGAGAGCGAGGGCGGCACCGGCCGCTCCGGCTCCTAGGGACGCCTCCGGTGACGCTCGCCATCATCGGCCAGACCCTGCTGCTGCTGGCGTTCGTGGCGGCGTTCGGCGGCAGCGTCGCCGCCTTCGCCGGAGGTCGCAGGATCATGCGGCTCGACCCGGAGCGACTCTCGACCCCTGCGGCGGACGGTTCCCCGACCGGCGATCGGCTGGCCGACGGGGCGTGGCGCGCGATGGTCGTGCTGTTCGTCGCGGCGCTCGCCTCGTGCTTCCTCGTCCTGCTGGCGCTCGTGGGCAAGGACTTCACGCTCGCCTACGTGGAATCGCGCATCAGCCGTGACCTGTCACTTCCCTTCCGACTCACCGCGCTGTGGAGCGGTCAGGAAGGGTCGCTCCTGCTCTGGCTGACGGTGCTCACCGCGTGCGGGTGCGGCATGGTCCGATCGCTGCGCCGCGCGGCGGTCCCCGCCGCGCTGCTCGCGTTCGCCATGGGCGTGCTGTTGGCGATCGCCACGTTCTTCGCGGTCCTGGTCGCGTTCGTCGCGCGACCGTTCGCCGTCGTCGACCAGCTCCAGCGCGACGGTTCGGGGATGAGCCCCGCGCTGCAGAACTACTGGATGGCCATACATCCCCCGACCCTGTACCTGGGGTATGTCGGGGTGTCGGTGCCGTTCGCGATCGTGATGGGTGCGCTGCTCGCGCGCCGCCGCGACGACGAGTGGATCGCCACGACCCGCGGTTGGGCGATCGCCAGCTGGACCTTCCTGACGCTCGGGCTCGTGCTGGGTGCACGCTGGGCGTACGAGGAGATCGGATGGGGCGGCTACTGGGCCTTGGATCCGGTCGAGAACGCAGCACTCATGCCGTGGCTGACGGCGACCGCGATGCTGCACTCGATCATGGTCCAGCAGCGACGCGGCATGATGCGCTTCTGGAACGCGGTGCTCGCGAGCCTGACGTTCGGCCTGTCGATCTTCGGGACCTTCCTGACCCGCAGCGGCGTGCTCTCGAGCGTGCACTCGTTCGTGTCGAGTCCGGTCGGCTGGTGGTTCATCGGCGCGCTCGCCGTGCTGATCGCGGCCACGCTCATCATCCTGTTCCGGTCGCGCGAGCTGCTGCGCGCGCACCACGACGTCGATTCCGTCGTCAGTCGCGAGGGGCTGCTGCTCTTCAACAACCTGCTGCTCGTGTCGCTCGCGCTCGTCGTGCTGTGGGGCGTCATCTATCCGATCCTGACCGCCGCGGTGAGCGATTCGCGCATCAGCCTGGAGAAGCCCTGGTACGACTTCTTCGCCGCGGCGTTCGGCCTGCCGCTCGCGGGCCTGCTCGCCTTCGCGCCGTTCATCGCGTGGCAGGGCACGCCCCTGCGCCGCGCCCTTCGTTCCCTCCTGGTCCCGATCATCGGGATGCTCGCGCTCGGTGTCGCGCTGGTGCTCGCCGGGCTCGGCTCCAGCCCGGCCGGGGTCGCGGCCGTGTGCCTCGGCGTCCTCGTCGTGCTCGGCGTCGCCGCGGACGCGCGCCGGACCTTCGCGGCGCGACGCTCGGCCTATCCCGACGCACGCATCAGCTCGACCGTGGCGCACGTGGCGGTGCGTCACCGCCGGCGGTGGGGAGCGTGGATCGCACACGCGGGGATCGCCATGGTGGTCGTCGCGGTGGCCGGCTCCGCGTGGGTCACGGAAGAGCACGCCGAGCTGCGCGCGGGGGACAGCGTGCGCGTGGGCGACTACCGGCTCGATTATCGCAGCGTCGAGCGAGAGCGCGATGGCGCGCGCATGCGGACCAGGGCCGTGCTCGACGTCTCGCGCGGGGGCACCGACCTGGGCGTGCTGCGGGCGGGCCGCGACTTCCACCCCGTGAGCGGTGAGGTCTCCAACGAGGTCGGGATCCGCCACGACTGGCGCCACATGCACGACCTGTTCGTGACGGTCGACCGCCTGACCGAAGATGGCGTCGTGCGGTTCACCGCGTTCGTGAATCCGCTCGTCCCGCTGCTGTGGCTCTCCGGCCTGTTGATGGCCGTCGGGGCGACCATCGCGGGCTGGCCCGCGCGGCGGTCCACGACCCCGCTCGATAGGAACGACGGCGACGGGGTAGAAGCGTCCCTGGATGCAGTGCATGAGTTGCGCAACGGAACTACTGCACCCCGCGAACTTCTGTCCGGTCTGCGGGGCTCGCCTCGCCGCCCCGCCCCCTGACGGCTCGGCGGCGACGATGCCTGGTGGCACGACGCCGACAGTGGTGCAGGTCCCGCCCGGCGGCCAGCCGGAGGCGAACGTGGTCTACCTGACCGAGGACCGCAGCATCGAGCCCGGCCCACCCGGCGGCGCCATCCCGCCCAACCACCACGCCTTCGACTACGAGGGGCAGACCGCTCCCACGCGCGAGGACCAGCCCGCGAGCGCGGGCCCCACGATGCCGCCGCCGACACAGCTGCATCCGCGCGGCGTCGATGTGCCCCCGGCTCCCGTCCAGGACGACGCGGCCGAGCTGCTGCGCCAGGCGGCAGAGCTGCAGGCGGCCCTGCCGGCGTTCGGTTCCCACGGCCCGCTGCCACAACAGCACGAGCTGGTGCCGCCGCCGAGGGTCGATGACAACCCCTTCGGCGACTTCTTCGGCGACGGCCCCTCGGCGTGGCTCGAGGACGCCGACGACGAGTCGCATGTCCCCATCGACCGGCCCCGCATCGTCGGGACGCTGCTCGCAGGCGGCGCGGTCGCCATGCTCGTGATCGCGTGGGCGGTGTGGGGACTGGCGATGTACCGCGGCTCCGGTGGCGCCGAGGCCGGCGGGTTCATCCTGCTCGCGATGCTGCTGTGGGTCTGGTACCTCTCGCTCCCGCGCACCAAGCAGCACGCCTTCATGCTGCGACGCCACGCCGCGATGCAGGGGCTCGTCGATCGGCGCGTGACCCCGCTCCGCGAACGCACCGAGGGGCAGCTCACGATGCGTCGGGAGCGTGATCGCTACCGCGCCATGCGCGACGAGCGCTCGCGCCGCATCGCCTCGCTCGGCGAAGGTGCGTACCGGTCATTCCGACACGGCACGCTGCCCGCCGAGCTGCAGGCTGCCGCCCAGCGCGTGCTCGCGATCGAGCGGCAGATGCTCGTCCAGGACAGCCGTATCCATCAGCTCGCCGACGAGCGTGGAGCCAGCGGCCAGCCGGGCGGCCACTCGGGGGCCGACGAGGCCCCTGCGCCGCCCGACAGCGGCCACCCGCCCGCCTGATCAGCGCACGACGAAATGCCTGCGTGATGTCATGTCGACATGAATCGCGCTCCCCGACGCATCGTGCTGCTCGCACTCTGCTGCTCCCTCGTGCCCGTGACGGTCGCTTCCGCCGGCGTGCTCGAGGATCGACTTGCCAACACACGCCATGACGCCAAGGCCGCGAAGGCCGAGCTGCGTGTCATCGACCGTCGCCAGCAGCTGCTGGCCGGCCAGGTCGCACGGCTCAATCGCAAGCTCGCCGAGCTCGAGCGCCCCCTGCGCGGCCTCGAGCAGGACGTCGACAACCTCGAGTACCGGATCACCCAGCGGCAGAAGCGGGTCCGCAAGCTGCGCGCCGACCGCATCCGCCAGGCGCGCGAGATCGAGCGGCTCAAGGATGAGCTCGACGCGGCACGGGACCTGCTCGCGACCCGCGTGGTCGCCGCCTACAAGAGCGGCGACACGGGCCTGATCGAGCAGCTCGCGAGTTCCGCAAGCATGCGTGACCTGTTCGAGCGCGAGGAAGCGCTGGCGCACGTCGTCGGGCTCGACGAGCGTGTCATCGGTCGCATCTCCCAGGCCGAGCGCGCAGTCCGTGTGAAGCGCGCACGCAACTTCGAGCTGCGCCGCCAGATCCGCGAGGACATCGCGTCGCTCGAGCGCGACCGCAGCCGCGTCGACGCACAGCGCCAGCTCGCGCAGCAGCGGCGCGACGAGGTTGCCGGCGTACGCGCCGAACGCGACGCGGCGCTCGAGCGCCTCAACAGCCGTGAGGACAAGCTCGGCGAGCGCCTCGACGACCTCGAAGAGGACGCCAAGGTCCTGCGCGACGTGATCAAGAATGGCTCGAGCACCTACAGCGGTGCGATCGGCGGGCTGAGCGCCAGCGGATTCATCTGGCCGGTCAGCGGTCCGATCGTCAGTCCGTTCGGTCCGCGCTGGGGCCGCATGCACGAGGGCATCGACATCGCGATCTCCGCGGGCAACCCGATCCACGCGGCATCCTCGGGCGTCGTGACCTACGCGGGCTGGATGTCGGGGTACGGCAACATGGTGATCATCCAGCACGCCAACGGCATCGGCACGGGCTACGCCCACCAGTCGCAGATCAACTCGAGCGTCGGACAGCTCGTCACGCAGGGCCAGGTCATCGGCTTCGTCGGGTGCACCGGCCACTGCTTCGGCGACCACCTCCACTTCGAGGTGTACGTCAACGGCGCGCCGCACGACCCGATGCAGTACCTCGGCTGACGACGGCCTGGGGCTGGAAGGTCAGCCCGGCTGCGGCGTGGCGATGAGCCACACCGTGAGCCCGAGCACGACGACCAGCAGCGAGAGCTCGCGCCAGACGTACTGGCGCAGCAGCTGCGGCGCATCGTCGGGGCGCCGGCGCACCTGCGGGACGAACGCCGACATGTTGTTCCAGGCGAGCGGCATCGTGCCGACGTAGAGCGCGAGCTTGGCGACGAGCAGCCTCCCGTACGTGGAATCCACGAGCTGCTGCGGCTCGACACCCAGCTCGGCCCACGTCGCGTAGAGGCCGGTGGCGAGCAACACCATGACGCTGGCGAAGGCGATGCGGCTGAACCGGACGATCGCGTCGAGGTGGGTAGCCGCGAAGCGCGCGAGGAAGGCGAGCTGGAAGAGCCCGCCGATCCAGATCGCCGCGGCGATCACGTGGACCATGTCGAGCGGCATGCGCAGCAGCGTCGGCTCGGTCGTCACCGCGTGCCCGGTGATCGACAGGCTCGCCGCCAGCGCCGCGAAGACCATGGCGAGCGCGGCGCGGGCGCCCCGCCCGACGTTCGCGCTGGAGTGCAGCAGCAGCGCCGGGCCGAGCGCGACCACCGCGACGATCGCCCGGATCTCGAGCGACAGGCCGAACGGCGTGTCACCGATGGCTGACATCGCGGCGGTCGACAACGCCCCGCCGATGCCGCTGCCCTGCACGATCGCGGCATTGATGATGAAGCCCGCCGCATAGGACGCGAGCAACGTGGCGATCGCCGCGACGAGCAGGCGGGGGCGCCAGCCAGGGGCGATGACGCACGCG
>JAOPYU010000214.1 GCA_025964455.1 Thermoleophilia bacterium
GAGGCCTGCGACGTCCGCGGCCTGCGCGATCTCGGTGGTCGAGGTCGGCGTGATGGTGCTCATGGCTGGGGCCTTTCATGAACTGGTCGGCGACTGACACGATCGGTGTCTCTCACGGGCGAACGGGTGCCGGGAGGCGCATCGGCGCGTGGGAAGCGCCACCTCCAGCAGCCCGTCGATGCTACCATAGGAGCGATTCCGGGCTGCGCCGATGGGGGGCCGCGGCGCCTCGGCAATGTGAAGGGAATTCTCGGTGTCAGCAGCGCAATCGCGCAGCGAAGGTGCCGTCGCGGCCGGCCATGCGGCCGTTGCCCGTGTCGGGGCTCAGGTCCTCGACGACGGCGGGAACGCCGTGGATGCGGTCGTCGCCATGGTCTCGGCGGGCTGCGTGTGCGAGCCGACGCTCACGTCCTTCGGTGGCGGCGGGTTCATGATCGTCGGCGGCGGCGCGTCCGAACAGCCACCGATCCTGCTCGACTTCTTCTCGCGCCAGCCGGGTCTCGAGGCGCGACCACGCCTCGCGCCGTGGGAGGTCCACGCCCTCGAATTCGATGGCGTGGTGCTGCATTACGGCACCGGTCCGGCTTCGGTGGCGGTACCGGGCGTCGCGCGCGGCATCGCCCATGCGGCGCGCCGGTACGGGCGCCTGCCGCTGGCCCAGTCGCTCGCACCGAGCATCGTGCTCGCCTCGGAGGGGGTGCCGCTCACCCGCACGCAGGCGGGCGAGCACGAGGCGACCGGACCACTCATCTCCCGCGATCCGCACGGCGCGGCGATCTGGGAGCTCGAGGGAGGTCGCTACCGCACCGAGGGGGAGCTGTTCCGCCAACCCGATATGGCGCGTGCGATCGAGCTGCTCGCGGCGACCGATGGTGAATCGCTCCACGTGGGGGAGCTCGCCGACGCACTCATGGCGTGGAGCGACGAGCGTGGCGCGAGCATCTCCCGCACCGACCTCGCACGCTTCGAGGTGTACGAGCGCACGCCGCTCCAGCTGTGTGTGGGCGACATCTGCATGTACGGCAATCCCGAGCCGTCGATGGGCGGCGGGATCTCCCTGCGCCTGCTCCAGGCGATGCTCGAGAACCGCGTGGAGCCGATCCACAACTCGAGCCTCCGGCGCGAGCCACGCGACCTGGCGGTCGGACGAGCGCTGGTGCGGGTGCTTCGGCAGCTGGATCCGCCGCGGACCAAGCCGCCGGAGCGCGGGGAGCGCGCGATCGCGGCGCTCCTGACGCCCGAGCAGCGCTCGGCGCAGAAGGCGCTCGGTGACGCCATGCACGACCGCGGCCTGCAATCGGGCGGCTTCGACCGATCGCCCAACACGACGCACGTGTCGGCCATCGATTCGGACGGCCTGCTCTGTGGCGCGACGACGACGGTCGGCTACGGGTCGGGCGAGTTCATCCCGGCGACCGGCATCCACCTCAACAACATGCTCGCCGAGTACGACCACACGCTGCCGCGCATGGCCGGGACGACGGTACCGAGCATGATGACCCCGACGATCCTCACCAGCCCGCGAACGCTCGTGCAGCTCGGCTCGGCCGGCAGTGACCGGATCCCGGTCGCGATCGCGCAGATCCTCGAGCGCATGTGGCACGGCGCGCCGCTGGAGGAGGCGATCCGCGCGCCACGCTTCGCGTTCGACGGGCGCATCCTCCATGCCGAGCCGGGGCTCGACGACGGTGCGCTCGAGGAACTCGACAGCGAAGTGGAGCTGGTGCGGTGGCCGGAGCTCGATCCCTACTTCGGGACGACCAACGGGACCGCAATGCGCGGGGGTAGGCCGCACGCTGCCGGGGATCCCCGCCGCGAGGCGATCGGTCTGGTCCTCTAGCGGATCCGGAACGACACGCGGGGCCCCGCTCGTCAGCGCAGGGCCCCGTGATGCGTGTTGTCCCGTCATGTCGGATCGAAGCTCCGACGGGCTTGTCCCATCCCCGGAATGAGGCTCCGGGGTGTCCCAGGGGGTGTGGTCCTCGTGGAAAGTGTCAGCGATCGCTCGGCAGCGCCGGCGGGAGGCCGTCGGTGTCGGGCGTCGGCGGCGCCGAGGGCAGGGTGCCATCGCTCGTGCCGCCCGGCGGCGGGGCGTCGGGACCCGGTGTCTCGGGCGGGTCGACCACGGGCGGCTCGACGACCGGCGGCTTCACGACCGGTGGCTTGACGACTGGTGGCTTCGTCGGCGTCGGCGGCTTGGTCGGCACGGGCGGCTGCTCGTCGCTCGGCGGCTTGGTCGGCACCGGCGGCTTGCCCGGTGCGCCAGGGACCGGTGGCTTCGTCGGCGGCTTCGTGGGCGGCTTGGAAGGCGGCTGCGGCGTCGACTTCTTCGGCGGGATCGTCAGGACCTGGCCCGGGTAGATCCGGTCCGGATCCGAGATCTTGTCCTTGTTCGCGGCGTACAGCTCCTGCCACGTGAGCCCGAAGCGCGGCGCGATCTTGGAGAGCCAGTCGCCCGACTTGACCGTGTAGGTCTTGGGGCGGTGCTTGTCCTCGACCGGATCGACCGGCGCCGACTTGGTCGGCGGGGTCTTGGTCGGCGGCTCGCCCTTGGTTGGCGGCGTCTTCGACGGCGGCTCACCCTTCGACGGCGGCTGGCCCTTGCCCGGAGGCGCCGGCGGCAGCTCGCCCTTGGCAGGCGGCGTCTTCATCGGCGGCTCGCCCTTGCCGGGAGGCGCCGGAGGCAGCTCGTCCTTGGTGGGCGGCAACTCGGGAGCAGGCTCGCTCGGCGGGGACTGCTCGGGCCCGCAGGTCGCCGGCGGGTACTGCGCGGGGATGCCGCACGAAGCCCAGGCCCAGCCCTGCTGGACGCCCTGCTGGGGCGCGTTGCCCTTGCCCGGAGCGCCCTGCTGCGTGGCGCCTTCGTCGGCGCTGCTCGGCAGGTACCTGCGGACGAAGGCCGGGATCCCGTTGCGCGGATCGTCCTCGGCGGCAGGTGCGCCGCCGCCCGTCACGTCGGTGCCGAGCTGTGCTGCGATCGCGGCATCCACGATCGAGCCGGTCCGTGCCGGGGTCAGGGCTGCGTCGGTCGCCTGCGCGTCGCCGGCGATGAGCGGCTGTCCGGTGACGGCGGTGCCGCCGCCTCCGACGATCGGCATGGACGGCGGAGCGCCGATGCCTGCGGTGGCGGACGTGGGCAGCGTCGATGCGCTGCTCGAGATCGAATTCGACATGTGGTTTCCCCCTGGTACCCCATGCGAGCCGTGCCGGTGGTCGTGAGCGCCTCCCCCGAGGCGTCGCGCAGCAAGCTCGCGTCTCCTGACTGTCGCAACCCGACCGCCCCCTGTTTCATTCGATTCCCGACGTCGCCCGCTCGCCCCGCGTCCCCGCCCCGTCCTTCCCGCCGAGCGCACGATTTCTTGACGCCCGCGCACAGCATCACGAGCACCTGCCGACGCTCGCCGCGCGCACTGCGACTGCGGCAGAGGGCTTGGGGCGCCCACGCCTGGTGCACGGAGATCGTCATCGGGTGCGCGTGATTTCTTGTCCCCCTCGCAACAAATCGTGCGCGCGGCGCCCAGCGAGGCCGCCTCATCCCGTTGCGCGCACGATTTCTTGACGCCCGCGCACACAATCACGAGCACCTGCCGACGCTCGCCGCGCGCACTGCGACTGCGCCTGGGCTGGCGCCGCCCAAGCTCCCACTGATGTTGGTGACGTTGACCGGCCCTCGTACGGCTCACGTAACCAAATCCATGGAGCTCGCTCGCCCTGGAATTACGAACGGGGGCGCCGCTTCTGAGAAGCGACACCCCCGCCACACCACCACGTGTGACCATGAGCTTGGCTCACGGCCGTGAAACCGTCGGCGGTTCGTGCACGCGAGCGTGCTGGTGATCCTGCGCGACGTTCGTTCGTCGTCCAGCCACGGACAGCAGACCGGCGACCTACGCGGACTTGAGCTCGTAGAGGAAGCCGTCCCGGCCCTCCACGATGTCCACGAGGCGCTGCGCCGCACGAGTGGCATCCGAGCAGTCGAACGCAACGGACTCACGAGCGAGGAGGAGAGCCTCCCGGCGGAGCCATCGCTGCATGCGGCGCTGGCGGTAGTGAGAAGTGAGCGTTCGAGCCATGTCAGATTCCATTCGTTCGGTGGCCTGTACCAAGGTGTCGCATCCACGCCCCGGCGCCGTTCCAGCGCGGCCGCGGGTTGGCCCAGAACACGCGATCCGGGAATCCGTGCCTCGCGTGCGCGCGCACGCGCGCGAGCGCATGCGGGAATTGGTCAGCCGTGGGTCAGCCGTGGACGAGCCCTCGAAGCGCGACCGGCTAGCGCTCGGCGCGGCGCTGGCTGGCGGCGACCGCCGCACGCTGCTCGATGAGCCGTCGGCTGGTGACGACCAGCTCACGCAGGTCGAACGGCTTCGCGATGAAGGCGTCGGCGCCCAGCTCGCGGGCACGCTCCTCCACCCGCGGACCCAGTGCGCTCATCGCCAGCACCGGGACCGTCACACCGAACTGCGCGAGGTACTTCATCACCTGGAAGCCATCCAGGCCCGGCATCATGATGTCGAGCAGCACGAGCGCCGGCGGCTGCTGGTCGAGCGAGTCCAGCCCGAGCAGACCGCTCTCGGCCTCGGTCACGTCGAAGCCCACCGCCGTGAACGCCTCGCGCAGCACGAAGCGGATGGCCGGATCGTCGTCGATCACCAGGACCGCCGGCTTGGCGTTCGGCTGCATCGTCCGCGCGAGCTTCTGCACCTCGCCGGCACGGAACCTCCGGTGCCCGCCCGCCGTCCGGTGCTCGTCCAGACGCCCGTCGGCAGCCCAGTTGCGCACGGTCGTGGCACTGACGCCCAGTATCTGGGCAGCCTCGTTGACGGTGAGGAATTCATCGGAGGAGTGCGACATCTGCAGGGCCCCTACCCCTCGCCGACCGCATGCGAACCGTCCTGCAGACCGGGTCGGAGCGTCTGCAACATTGCAACTTTGGAATTTGCTCTAAAGAAGCTTGGCAACGCTGCCGATGAGCCATGTGTCGAGGCGGCAGGACGCCGCTGAGCTCCCCGGCCGTTTGGGGAGACAGAACATCACATCGTCATGGAGGACGACTCTCATGGGTCTCAGGATCAACTCGAACGTTGAAGCGTTCAACTCTCATCGCAACCTCTCGGTCACGTCAGGGAAGCTCGCGAAGTCGATGGAGAAGCTGTCCTCTGGCTTCCGCATCAACCGCGCCGGCGACGACGCAGCAGGCCTCGGAATCTCCGAGCGCATGCGTGGCCAGATCAAGGGTGTCCAGCAGGCACAGCGCAACGCCCAGGACGGCATCAGCCTCGTCCAGACGGCGGAAGGCGCGATGCAGGAGCTGCACTCGATCCTCCACCGCGTCCGTGACCTCGCCGTGCAGTACCAGAACGGCGTG
>JAOPYU010000229.1 GCA_025964455.1 Thermoleophilia bacterium
AGCGGCGGTCGCGGCAACGACCGCCTCACGGGCCTTGCGGGCGCGGACGTGCTCAACGGCGGCATCGGCGACGACTTCGCGCTGGGCGGCGCAGGTGCCGACGTGCTGTTCGGCCAGGCCGGCGTCGACGCCCTGTACGGCGGGGACGGCGACGACCGCATCTTCGGCGGCGCCGGGTCGGATCGCCTGTTCGGCGGAGCGGGCAACGACCGCCTCACCTCCGTGGCGACCGACGCCGGCATCGACACGCTCGACTGCGGTGACGGCGTCGACGTTGCGCGGATCCGCAGCGGCGACACCGCGCTCGACTGCGAGACGGTGATCGTCGTGGACACCACCCCGGTCGCCACCGATGACGTCAAGACCGGCACGGCTCGCGGGGACGCGCTGTTCGGCTGGGGCGGCAACGACACCCTCTCGGGCCTCGGTGGCCCCGACCTGCTGATGGGCGGGGTCGGCAACGACACGCTCGACGGCGGCGACGGCCGTGACCGCCTCTTCGGCCAGGCAGGCGACGACGCGCTGCGCGGCGGCGCCGGAGCCGACCTGCTGTTCGGGTCGGCCGGGGTCGATTCGCTCGATGGCGGTGACGGCAATGATCGGCTGTGGGCTGGCGACGGTGTCGACTCGCTGCTCGGCGGCGCGGGAGCTGACCTGCTCCACGCCACGGCCGATGACGCGGCCGTGGACACGCTCGACTGCGGCGACGGCACCGATGTCGCGAAGGTCCGCGCCGGCGACGTCACGACCAACTGCGAGACGGTGCAGACGGTCACGACGGCGGACCCCGCGGACAAGTAGCACTGCGCGCGTGTGCGGGTAGGGGCCGGGCAGCACACGCCCGACAACCCGCCGAGGTCCCGCATGCCTGACGAAGCCGCCACGCCCCGACGCCCGATCCGCATGCTGGTGTTCAGCGCCTCGCATCGCGAGGGTTCGCTGAACACCAAGCTCGCCCTGCAGGCGCGCGAGGTGCTCGAAGGCACGGGGGTCCAGGTCGACTACGCGACCATGCAGGAGTTCGACTGCCCGTCCTACGACGGTGACGTCGAGGCCGCGGAAGGCATCCCCGCCGGCGCCGTGCAGCTGCGCGACCGACTCGAGGCGGCGAACGCCTTCGTGATCGTCTCGCCCGAGTACAACGCATCGATGCCCGGCCATCTCAAGAACGCCATCGACTGGACGAGCCGCCATCGCCCGCAGCCCTTCCAGGGCCGGCACTGCCTGCTCATGAGCGCATCGCCCTCCATGGTCGGCGGTAACCGCGGGCTCTGGTCGCTCCGGATCCCGCTCGAGCACCTGGGCGCGCCCGTCTACCCCGACATGTTCTCGTTCGCCCAGGCGCATGAGGGATTCGACGAGGCGGGCGCCTTCCGCCTGGAGATGCTGCGCGACCGCTTCACGCATACCCTCGTCGCCTTCGCCGACCAGGTCGAGGCGAGCACGCACTATCCCTGTGCCAAGGCTCGGTGGGTGGAGTTCCTCGGGGAGCCGGCGAGCGACGTGATCGATCGCGTGGAACAGCCGGCGTGAGCGGGCATACCGTACGCGTGAATTCCCGCCGACACCTCCGCGCAGCTCCGTCCCTGCTGCTGAACGCCGCGCTCGTCGCGTGCCTCGCGCTGCTGTGGTGCGCGCCTGGTGCAGCCGCCTTCATCCGCAACGGCACGCCGACCGGTGACCTGCTCAACGGCTCCGGCTCCGGCGACCTCATGCATGGGCGCGGCGGCAACGACGACCTCGTCGGCTGGGGCGGCAACGACCGCCTCTACGGCGACGACGGATTCGACGGCCTCGCCGGGCTGGACGGCAACGACCTGCTCTTCGGCGGCACCGAGAACGACATCATGTGGGGCGCGGACGGCAACGACGAGCTGCAGGGCGGCCCCGGCGCCGACATCCTCCACGGCGGCGCGGGCAACGACCGACTGACATCACTGGCGACCGATACCGGCGGATATGACCGCGTCAACTGCATGTCAGGCTACGACGTCGCACGCGTGCGCGGCGGCGACACGATCTGGGACTGCGAGGTGATCATCGTCGTGGCACCGGTCAACCTCCGGCGCGACGACGAGCTGCGCGGAACCGCCCACGGCGACGGGCTGCTCGGCTGGGGCGGCAACGACACGCTGCACGGCGTCACCGGCAACGACCAGCTGTTCGGGCACACCGGGCGCGATCTGCTGCTCGGCGGTTCGGGCGTGGACCGGCTGTTCGGCGGCGACGGCCGCGACCGCCTCTACGGCGGGGTCGACGGCGATCGCCTCGTGGGCGGTGCCGACGCCGACCTGCTCGCAGGCGGACCGGGACGTGACCAGCTCTGGGGCGGCCCGGGGCTCGACCACCTCCAGGGCGGGCCGGGCGACGACGTGCTCTCCTCCACCGCCGACGATGCGGCGATCGACCTGGTCGAGTGCGGCGACGGTCGCGACGTCGCGATCATCCGGGAAGGGGACCGCACCATGGGATGCGAGACCATCCGGCGCGTGAGCGTGACCGTCGCGGCGGAACGCTGACATGGGCCGCCGCGTACTCATCGGCGTGGTCCTCGCGGTCATCGCACTGGGCTACACTTACTTCACGGCCGAGGAGCAGACCGTCCCGATCACCGGGCGCGCGCAGCGCGTGGCGATGAGCGACCAGCAGCAGCAGGAGCTCGGGCTGCAGGTGTACCAGCAGACGCTGCAGGAGGAGGGCGAACAGGTCGTCACCTCCGGGCCGCAGTACGAGCAGGTCAAGCGGGTCGCGCAGCGCATCGCGCGGGTCGGGGCCGTCGACAAACCTGAGTTCGACTGGGAGTTCTCGCTCGTGGAGCGCCCCGAGGCCAATGCCTTCTGCCTGCCCGGCGGCAAGATCGTGGTGTTCACCGGACTGCTCGACGTCGCGAAGACCGATGACGAGCTCGCGATCGTCGTCGGCCACGAGGTCGCGCATGCGGTCGCCGAGCACGGAGCTGAGCGCATCTTCCGCGAGGAGCTGACCAACCGGGCAGTTGCCGCTGCATCGGGGGCGTTCGCCGATGATCCTGCACGCTTCCAGCAGGTGGCCGGCCTGCTCGGCGCCGGCGCGCAGGTCGGGCTGTCGCTGCCGTGGGGGCGCGAGCAGGAGAGCGAGTCCGACCACATCGGCCTGATCTATGCGGCGCGTGCGGGGTACGACCCGAGCGCGGGCATCACGTTCTGGACCCGCATGCAGCAGGCGTCGAAGGGCGCGCAGCCCCCGGAGTACCTGTCGACCCACCCGTCCGGTGCGACTCGCGTGAAGAACATCCAGGGGTGGCTGCCGGAGGCCCGGCGCGAACGCCGCGACCCGGGCACGGACGAGGTCGCCAGCGAGGTCGAGGACGAGCAGGCGAACGACGCATGACGTCAGTCAGAAGCGGTCCGGCAGGAATTGGTACAGGTCGGTGCCAAGCGCGCGCGCCGCGTCAGTGAACGGACGCAGCATCGGCCCGCCCGTCGGGCGCAGCTCGTCGACGAGCCGTGCCGGGATCCGGCCAGCGCGTGCGAGCGCGCGCAGCGGATGCCCCTCGGGCGCCCCGACGAGCAGCTGCTCCCGCCCCGGCTCCTCGCGCTGTTCGACGGCCCACGCGCAGGCGTCGTGCAGCAGCGCCAGCGCCACATCGTCATTGACCGCCTGCAGTTCGCTGAAGACGACGGCGTGGCGCTCGCGGGCTGCGACGCTCGTGTGCTCGGGCGGGCCATCCAGGCCGCGCCAGGTCCAGCCCACGAGCTGCCCGTCGCGGTACGCCACGCGGACTTCGCTCGGCTCGAGCCGCGCCCACGCGCGCCCGTCGCTCGAGCGCAGCGCCGCACCGGGCATCGTTCGGGCCAGCTCCGCATACAGCTCGACCATCGCTGGGTGGTCCGTGGCGACGTAGCCTCGGACCTTGACGTCCGTAGGGCCGGCGGGCAGGCGAGCCATGTCCGCGAGTGACACACGGACCCAGCGCTCGTCGCCGCAGCTGCGCCATCCGAAGCGGTCGTAGTAGTCGTCGATGCCGTAGAGCAGCGATCCGTCCAGCGCTCTCGCCACCATCCACTCGACCGCGTCATCCAGCAGCCGGGCCGCGAGCCCGCGTCGACGATGCGACGGTCTGGTCTCGACGTTGCCGATGCCGCCGCAGCGCACGATCCCGCCGGCGCCGTCCGACAGCTCGATGACATCGATCGTGAGGGACGATACGTCGACCGGCCGGCCGCTCACCTGCTCGGCCAGCGCGAAACGCGTGCGGCCGTGTGGCTCGGTCCGCTCCTCGAGCGAAAGCCCGGGCGCGGGCTCGCTCGTCACGCCGCGGCCTGCTGGCGATCCCAGGACTTGTAGGAGTCGAGCAGTCCGCTGAATCGCCGCACGAGCATCGGGTCCCCCTCGATGCGAACACGGCGCTCGACGGTCGCCCGCAGCACGCGTGCCATGAGCAGGTCCTCGTCGCGCCATGCATTGAGTGGCAGCCACAGCACGCGCTGCTCTGCATCCTCGAGGCGCAGCACGAGCTCGAACCGCTTGCGCCCACCGCTCTCGCCGGACGTGCCCGACGGCGTTCCCGCATCGATGTTGCCCTTGCCGAACACCTCGGCGCCGACGAGCAGGCGCAGGTCGACGGCATGGACGGTCAGCAGGGATCGGATCGCAAGCACGTTGCGACGCACCTCGACATACGACATCAGGTACCAGACCCCGAAGGCGAGTGGCAGCGCGAGCGCCACGCCGATGATGAGCCACGGCAGCATCGGGATCTGCTTCGACAGCGTCGGCGCCACGCGCGGGACCCAGAGCACGGCCACGAGCGCCGCCAGGCAGACGCTGACGAGCACGAAGGGGACGGCCGAGACCTTGTATCGGGTGCGGTAGTGCATGGGTGCGTGTGGGGCTCGATCGCGCACGTGGGCCGCACGCGGTCGAGGACACCCCGTGCATCGGTAGTTCCGGGTTCGGACTGAAGAGCGAACGGTCCGACGCCCCAGCAGGTGCGGGCCGCCGGAGCGGCCGCACGGGGCCCGTCCAGCCCTGCTGTGCCCCGGAAACCCCGCGCACGCGGGAAGATCCACCCATGCGCAGCGCCCCTGCCACCGCGAACGCGTCGCTCACCGCCGAGGAACTCCGGCGGCGTCGCCGTTCGCTCGCGGCCGAGGCGCAGGAGCCGGCCGAGGACGAGAACCCCACGAGGCACGGCGAGGGTGTCGACGCCGAGCGTCCGCCGCGCCCGCTCGGTGTGGCGTCCGGCACCCCGTGGGAACCGCGCAACCCGACCCGCTCCTTCATCGGCCACACGCTCACGTACGAGTTCCTCGAGAAGCTCGAGGCGGCGCCGTGGCTCCAGGACATCGCCGTGTCGGTGCTCGCGCTGATCTCGCCGCTGGTCACCAGGTCCGAGGGGCCACCACCTCCGGACGTCGCCCCCGAGCCAGGCTCGTGGACCTTCGCCGCGCTCGGCGACTACGGCGCCGGCACCACCCACCTCAACCGGGTAGCCGCGAACCTCGCGCGCTCCGGCGCCAAGCTCGTCATCACGGCCGGCGACAACACGTACCCGACCGGCCGCTGGCAGGACTACGAGAAGAACTGGGAGCCGGCGATGGGCGCGATCGCGCGCTCACGCAACTTCATGCCGGCGCTCGGCAACCACGACATGTACAAGGACGACCTGCGCCCCTACTTCGGGTACTTCCCGCACCTGAAGGGCCAGGCCTACTACACGTTCACCGAGAAGAACGCCCAGTTCTACGCGCTCGACGGTGACCAGGACATCCGTCCCGGCAGCGCACAGTACCGCTGGCTCGAGCAGACGCTGCGCGACTCGAAGTCGCCGTGGAAGGTCATTTACCTGCACTACCCACTGTTCGGCTCGACGGACAAGGGCAACGAGATCTCCGATGCCGTGCAGCCGCTCGCCGAGAAGTACGGCGTCCAGCTGGTGGTGGCGGGACACGAGCACAACTACCTGCGCTCGTTCCCCATCGGTGGCGTCACCCACCTGCTGACCGGCGGCGGCGGGCAGCGCGTCTACCCCTTCATGTCCAAGAAGTCCAAGCACCTCGCCCGCCGCGCGGCCGAGTACCACCACCTGGAGATCGCGGTCGGACAGACCCGTCTCGTCGTGCGCGCGATCAACGAGAACGGCACGCGCATCGATACGGTCGAGATCCCCGTGGACGCCGTCACGCGAGCCAAGCAGGGCGTCGCGACGCTCGTCCAGCGCTGAGCGCGACCCTCCCGTCCCGCGCCGGGATTGAGTCGACCCGCGAGCGGGCAGGCCACCTCGAGTCAATCGATCGAGCGTTGGGATGTTGTCGTGGAAGACGGAGGATCTGGTTTGGGCCTGTTCGTGATGCTGGCAGTGGCGATCGTCGTGATCGTGACCATCCTCCGCTGCGTCCGCGTGGTGAGCCAGGCGCAGGTCCAGGTGGTGGAACGCCTCGGCAAGTACAGCAAGACCCTGGATCCCGGCCTGCACCTGCTGGTTCCCTTCCTCGACTCGGTCAAGGCGACCATCGACATGCGCGAGCAGGTCGTCGCCTTCCCGCCCCAGCCGGTCATCACCCGCGACAACGCGACGATCTCGGTCGACACCGTGCTCTACTACACCGTCACCGACCCGGTGCGCGCGACCTACCAGGTGGCCCAGCTGATCCAGGCGGTCGAGCAGCTCACGATCACCACCCTGCGTAACGTGACCGGCTCCCTCACGATCGACGAGGCCCTCACCAGACGCGACAAGATGAACGCCGACGTGCTCATCGTGCTCGACGAGGACTCGGAGGCCTGGGGCATCCGCGTCAGCCGCATCGAGGTCATGTCGATCGTTCCGCCCGTGAGCATCCAGGAG
>JAOPYU010000284.1 GCA_025964455.1 Thermoleophilia bacterium
CGCCTCGAGCTCGGCAACACGCGACGGCTGGAACCGTGGTGCCTTTTTGGTGCCTTCCGCGGCGCTCTCACCAGCGGAATCGCAAGCCGGATGCGGGACTCGAACCCGCGGCCCCCTGTTTACAAGACAGGTGCTCTACCAGCTGAGCTAATCCGGCGCTCGCTGATCCTAGCGACTGGGCTCCGGCTCCGAATCGGTCGCGTCCGCATGGAAGGTGACCGGGGTGCGTTTGCGAACCCCGAGCGCGCGCAGCAGGTGGTCGAATCGCTCGGGCAACAGGGAGCCGCCGGTGGCCTGGGGATGCCCGTGGGCGAATTCGCCGCCCTCGTCGGGGAGCGCCTCGCGCAGGAGCGCCCGCAAGTCGCACTCGGGGTCCGAACAGCGCATGGAGAAGTTGACCATGCCAGGGAGGAAGCGGTGGTTGGCGGCAATGACCGGGCGCATCCGCAGCGTGCGGGACCACTGCATCGCGACGAGCCCGTGGACGTGCGCCGGCGACGAGAACTCGAGCACGGCCACGCGGTCACCGAACGTCGGTGGCGTGCGCACGACGCGATCGAACTCGCTGCGGTAGGCGAGGCGCGCCGCCTCGAGCTCGGCGATCCGGGGATCGGCGAGCGCCTCCTTGGCGGTCTCGGCATCGACCAGGATCGCGAGCGCCGTGCGCAGCGGGCCATCCGGCATCCGGCGGGGCGAGTTGACGAGGGTCGCCAGGCGACGCACGTGGCTCTTGACGATCCCCTCGGCGAACTCCGGCAGGGTCAGGCCGCGGTCGCCCAGGTCGCCGGTGGCGCCGACGGCCGCCAGCCAGGCGGGCACCTCGGGCGCGAGGCGACCCATCAGCACCGACGTCGTGACCTCAGGATCCGCGCCCGCGCCGGAGATCGCGACCTGGTCGTCCCGCAGTGAATCCACCTCCACGACGTGGTGGTCGACGTAGAGGGCTGGGCGGTCGAGCGGCTGGATGCCCCAGTCGAGCACCGCGAGCGGGCCGTCCGGCAGGTGCAGGCGACCGGTCCACGGCGTGGCGCCGCGCGGGAGCAGGATCGCGTCCTCGGCGGTCCTGCCAGTCGCCCGCAGTGCGATCGCGCCGCTCGAGAGCCCGTCGGCGTCGTCGTGGCAGACGATCGTGCCCTCCTGCAGCATCGCGCGCGCCCGCGCCACCAGGGCGGGATCTGCGAGGTCAGGTCCGAGCCAGGCGCCGTCCATGTGTGGTGGCTGCCCGCGCTCGCCGGCAGTACACGGAAGTGCCGCATCCTGCCGGAGCTTGGCGGACTGTCCGTGCAGGGACGTGATTCCGTCGTCGCTCTGGGCACCTAGGAACAAATTCCCGACTGAATCGAATGGAGTCGAGCCACATGACCCAATCGCTCGGGCGCGTCGAGCGCGCTGCCAATTCCCAGAAGGTGCCGATGACCAGCGGCCGCCTCGGCTGGTTCGACATGATCCGCCGGACGGGCCGCGAGGTCGGCGACGACCACGTCGCCGCGTTCGCCGGCAACCTGACCTACCACGCCCTGCTGGCCATCTTCCCGTTCGCGATCTTCGTGCTGTCGGTGCTGTTCCTCGCCGGGCAGGAGACGCTCCTGACCGATGCGATCGCGAGCCTGCGCTCGAACGGCGCGCTGTCGCCGGGCGCGGCGAACGTCATCACGACGCAGGTCGAGGACCTGTCGTCCTCGCGATCGGGCGCGCTCGGGTTCGGCCTGGTCATCTCGATCCTGGCGGCGCTGTGGGCGACCTCTGGCGCCTTCCGCTCGATCATGGAGGCCACCAACGTCATGTACGAGGTGGAGGAGACCCGCGGCCTGGTGAAGCGATATCTCACATCGATCGTGCTGTCGGTCGTCGTGGCGACGATCTTCGTGGTCGCCCTCGGCCTGGTCGTCGCCGGACCGGCGATCGCTGGCCAGCTGGGCGACGTGGGCAAGTGGGCGTGGCTCGTGCTGCAGTGGCCCGTCCTGCTCGCGCTCGTGCTGTTCGGGCTCGCGCTGGTCTACTACTTCGCACCGAGCGTCGAGCAGGAGTTCCGCTGGGTCTCGCCCGGCGCGATCCTGGCGACCGTGGTGTGGCTGCTGTTCTCGCTCGCCTTCTCGTTCTACGTCAACAACTTCGGCTCGTACAACAAGACCTACGGCACTCTGGCGGGCGTGATCATCCTGATGCTCTACACCTACTACACGTCGTTCATCTTCCTGTTCGGCGCGGAGGCCAACCAGGTCATCGAGGAAGCCGCGCCCGAGGGCAAGAACGAGGGCGAGAAGGTCGCCTAGTCGACGACCGGAAGCCTGCCAGCTCCGGCGAGCGTGACCGAGGCGATGGTGGCACCGATCCGAGCGCCGAGCTCCACGTCATGGGGGAAGTGCATGTCCTCGAGCAGGCGCGAATGGGCGACGCCGCGCGCGACGTCGAGCAGCTCGTTCGCGTGGCTCGGCCAGAGGCGCCCGAGGACGAGGGCCGTGGCGAATGCTCGCGACGTGTGGCCGGAGGGATGTGACATCAGGTCCTGGCCGGCCCAGCCACCGGAGGGCGGCGTTGCGCCCTTCGCGTAGGTGTAGGGGCGGCGCTCCGGGAGCGCGTACTTGGCCGCGAAGGTGGCGTCGTCGTTGATGCGCAGCGTGCGCTGCACCAGGTCGGCGGCGAAGGCCGCGTCGCGAGCACCTGCGGTGGGGCCGTGGGCGGCGATCGCCGCGGCACCGTAGGCCGTGAGGACCTGCGTCCACCAGCTGGCGGGGTCGAGCTTGCCGCTCGGCTGTCCGGTGCTCGAGAGCCACTCGGCTGCACGCTTGGCGTCGGGGCTGGCGTGGGCCTGCATGCGGTGCATGCGCGACAGCTCGCCGTGAATGTCGGTCGGCGGATGCGGCACGGTCGCCTGGGCGAAGGCCGCGAGCTCGGCCGGGGTCCAGGCGCCGTCGTGGGCTGCCTCCCATGCGGCGCCTTCGCGCTGACCCGTCTCGAGCGCCGCGTCGAGCCCGGAGCGCAGGTCCGCAGGCGTGCGGAGTTCGGGATGACGGGGCAGCGAGGCGGCGACGCGGGCGATCTGCATCGGTGCAGCCTAGGGCGCCGGGGGCACCTCGCGTCGCACTTGGGACGTGCCCCTAGAGCTGGTAGTCGGTGGGAGCCTGCTGCGTCTGGGTCCGTGCCGGGCGCTCGCCACGCGCCGGGACCATGCCGGCCGCGAGCAGGCATGCGCCGATCGCTGCGACGGCAGAACGCTCGAGGACGGTGAAGGCATTGCCGACCTCATCGGTCCACGGCCCGTCAAACACCGATCCGGCGTCGGTGCCCGTCAGCGCCCGGACGAGCAGGTTCACGGCGAACAGGGCCACGGCGACGGCGACGTGGAGTCCGGCGACCGCCATCGAGTTGGCGAGCCGATCGTGTGCGACGCGGGTGAGCATGACGGACATCGCCACGGCGAAGCCGAGGAAGGTCGCGAACGCGGAGACGATGGTGAGGACGCCGAGCTCGGTGTTGGTCTCGCCCGTCAACGGCGTGTCGGAGACGAGCGCGACAAAGCCCGTGCCGAGGGCCGCGAGCACCGCCGTGGCCAGCAAGCACACGAGCCAGGAACGAGCCACGAAGCCCATCTCGATGCCGTGGACGGGGTTGCGGTCACCACCCCACTCGGGATGTGGTTCGACGCCTGGGGTGCTGGTTGCTCGGAGGGATTCCATGCCAGTTCGGTTCCACCCCCGCGATCGGTGAAACGCCGGGTCGGCGGGGCGGGACAAACGGGAGGACGAATATCGCGCGCCGCAGGACGGCGGTCGCGCTCCGAAAGGGACCTGTGCAGATCTCCCCAGCCATGAAGCTGGCCGGCGCCGCGGTGCTCGGCGTCGGAATCGCAGCGACGCTCTCGGCCTGTGCGGGCCGAGGGTCGACGCCGTCGCAGGGCGGCGGCCCGATGGGGGAGCTCACCGACGAGCTGATGACCCAGCTGCATCCGGAGGCCTTCCGCGGCGCACGGCAGCTGCGGCTCGACTCTGAATCCATCCGCACGGTCCGCGACGGTGATCGCCTCCGCGGCTCCTTCGATGGGACCCGGCTCCTGCAGGCCGCCGATGCCCACGCCTACGGCGAGCCGACGATCGCGGACCCTGCTGCAGACCGCCTCGGCGACGGGATCGCGACCTTCAACGAGATCCGCCACGTGGTCCGCCACTTCGACGGCGATGGGTCGCTCGCGTTCTCGGGCACGGAGAACCACGCCTTCCAGGACGCGGTCGGCATCCGCTGGATCTCCGCCTGACGATTCGACACTGCGGCCATCGCGCCCGACCCGAGCGGCGATAGGGCGGAGGATTCAGGCGGAGCATTCCGTTTTCCACAACATTTCTCCGGGCATGTTCGAGGCGCGTGCGACGCACGCAGGACGGCTCCCGGTGGGCGACGTCCAGGTGGACCGCCATGGCTGACACGACCGCACAGATCCCTGCCATCGTCGAGGAGCTCGCCTCCGCCTTCGACGGCATCGTCTTCACGCTGCTGGCGGGGCTCGGCGCGCGCGCCTGGCTCCGCAGCCGGTCGGCCGTCGACGCATGGTTCACGGGCATCTTCCTGACCCTGGCGATCGTCGTGGGCATCGGTTTCGTGATCGGGGAGGAGACCGAGCCCTCGGTCCTGGGACGGGTGTCCGTCGCGCTGCTCGCCCTGATGCCGCTGTGCCTGTACCGGTTCACACGCGCGTTCGCCCGCGGTTCACGGGTCGTCGACATCGTCTCCATCGCGCTGACCGTGACGGTCGTGGCGATGTCGCTGTCGATCGCGGTGCCAGCCGACCGCGAGGAATGGAGCGGGTTGGTCTCCGCTTTCGTGGCGCTGTTCCTGGTTCACTGGACGGTCCTGTCCATCGCCTCTGCGTGGTTCTTCATCCGCGAGGCGCAGCGCTCGCCGGGCGTCGCCGCGCGGCGGATGCGGCTATTCGCTGGCGCCACGCTGGTCCTCGCTTCGGCACTGCTGCTGTCGGGGATCGGCGCGCGCGACGAGCAGACCGTCGCCCAGGCGGCGCTGGCGTTCAGCGTGCAGCTGGCTGGCGCTGCCTCCGCGCTGCTGTTCCTCCTGGCACTCGCCCCGCCCCGTGCGCTGCGCGCGACGTGGCGCCTGCGCGAGCTGGACCAGGTCGAAGGCGGACTGCTGCAGCTGCTCGACCTGGAGCATGTCGCGACCGTCCGTGCGCGTGCGCTCGAGCTGGTGGTGCGCCTGACGGGCGCGGCTGGTGCGGTCTTCCTGGA
The DNA here is from genome assembly GCA_025964455.1 of Thermoleophilia bacterium. The sequence continues at coordinate 5,235 of JAOPYU010000284.1, forward strand.
CCGCGCGGGCGAGCCGGTCGCCTCCTGCGGCATCGCGGATGCCGACGCAGCGACGTTCGTGTCCCGAGCGGCGATGCCGCTCGTCCCCCACGAGACGCCGGGTAGCGTGACGCAGGTGGGTCGCCTGGTCGTCGCGACCGGTGCGGCTGCGCCGTTCTTCGGGCGCGAAGAGCGTCAGCTCCTGGCGACCATCTCCGAGTTCGCGACGATGGCCGAGCAGCGCGCGTCGGTGCTGGAGCGGGAGCGAAGCGCCAGCCAGCGGCTGCGCGAGGTCGACCAGCTCAAGACCGAGTTCGTCGCCATGGTCGCGCACGACCTGCGATCGCCGATGAGCGTGATCACCGGATTCGCGGACACGATCCACGACCGTTGGGACGACCTGGCCGACGACAAGAAGCTGGAGTACCTGCGGCTCATCTCGCGGAATGCGCGCAGCCTGTCCGAGTTCGTGGAGGACGTGCTCCGCGTCGCACGCATGGAGGCCGGCGAGTTCACGTACGAGATGCGCCCCTTCGATCCGCGCGAGGTCGTGCAGCGGATCGTGTCGGAGATGCGGGTCGCGCACCCCGAGCTCACGCTCACGGTCGACGCGCCGTCGCAGCTGCCTGTCGCGCTCGGCGACTCGGAGCGCAACTGGCAGATCCTCAACAACCTCGTCAGCAACGCGCTGAAATTCTCCGAGGGCGAGACGAGCATCGAGGTCGAGCTGCGCGAGCTGCCCGACGAGCGTGCCGTCGCGATAGCGGTGCGTGACCACGGCGTGGGCATCTCGACCGAGGACCAGGAGCGGCTGTTCCGCCGCTTCTCGCGCGTCGGTCCGACCCGGCGCACGGTCGCGGGAAGCGGGCTGGGCCTGTACATCGTCAAGTCGATGGTCGAGGCGCAGGGCGGCCGGATCTGGGTCGAGAGCGCGCCGGGCGAAGGCGCCACCTTCACCTACACCATGCCGATCGCCACGCTGACCCCGGTGTCCTGAAGCGCGGCACATGGGTGTCGCATGGCGACAGTGGTGTGCCGCACGCTCGCGGGCCGCTCCGAGCCACGGCCATTCCGTGGCCCGTTGGCAACGAAACGCCTGCACGCGTTCGACATACCGGTGGTGAGGTCGGTGGACGAGGAATCGGTGGAGTCGCCGTGCAGGTGACGAACACGCAGGAGGGCATGCCGCGGTCGAGCGTGGTCGCATGGGCGACCGCGGTCGTCGAGCGCAGCCGTGCCCGCGTGGCCGCCGGCCAGTCCCCGCTCCCCGCCGCCGTGACGCCGCAGGGCCCGGCTCCCACGCCCTCGGTCGGTGTGGGTCGCGACCGGGCACTGCTCGACGGCGTCACCCTCGATCGACCGACCGAGATGGTGCCGACCGCACTCACCAACCTGCTCGAGCGCCTCACCGGGATCCGTGACGAGCGCGGCGGCAAGGCGCTCACCCAGCTCGGCCTCGCCGGCGTGCAGGTCGTGCAGGCCGGCCTTCGAGCAGCTGCACGGGGCAACGGCGTCGTGGCCGCGAGCTCCTCCGTGCTCGGCAAGGTGCTGCCGGCGCTCGGCATCGCCTCCGGTGCCATGCAGGTCTGGCACGGCTGGAACGAGCTCGAGCACCACGACAACCCGCTCGCCATCCTCGGCTCGCGCACGGGCCGCACCGGCCTGCTCAACGTCCTCGCCGGCGCGCTGCTGTTCGTCCCCGGCGTCGGCACGGCGCTCGCCGGCGCAGCGACCCGCGTCGCGGCCGCCGCCAACGAGCTCGACGCCTTCGCCTTCCTCGATGCCCCCACGCGCCGGGTCGAGGACCAGGGCTACGACGTCGCGCGTCGCGTCCATCCCCTCGACGAGACGCCGACGCTCCCGTTCGACCGCACCCGCCGCGCCTGACATCCCCCATGAATTTGGTTACGTTAACCGCGGATGACGGGGGTTAACGTAACCAAATTCGTGGGGGGCGCCGCACAGCGGAGGAGGCGGGGTTCGGCCTGTCAGCCGGTGATGACGCCGCGGCTGCGCAGGAAGGTGCGCGCGACGTCGGCGGGTTCGAGCCCGTCCTCGTCCACCTTGGCGTTCAGGCGGCGCATCGTTGCGGCGTCGAGCATCGCGGATACCGAGTCGAGGGTGGCCGCGAACTCGGGTCCGACCCGCTTGGCGTAGGCCGCGCTCACGATCGGCGCCGCCTGGTAGGCCGGCCACGCAGCGCGGTCGTCGCGCAGTGCCACCAGCCCATGCGCCGCGATCTGGCCATCGGTCTCGAATCCGTACACCGCGTCGACCTTGCCGTCGAGCAGCGCCTGGTACTTGATGCCGTTCTCGAGCGTCTGGACCTTCCCGAAGCGCAGGCCGTACACGCGCTTGAGCAGGGGCATGCCGTCCTCACGCGTCGTGAAGCCCGGGATCGCGCCGAGGCGCAGCGATCCCGACTGCTTCGCCAGTTGCGAGAGCGATTCGAGCTCGAGGCGCTTCGCCGTCGCCTTGGTGACGACGATCGCGTTGCCGTTGGAGAACGGCGTGGGCGCGAGCACCTGCATGCCACGCTTGGCGTAGCCGTCGCGCACGCCCGACCAGATGTCCTGGCTGGGAGTGCCGGGCGTGACGTCGCGCTTCAGGACCGCGGTCCAGGCCGTGCCCGTGTACTCGGGGTAGATGTCGACGTCGCCGCGCTTCACCGCGCCGTCAGCCACGGCCGTCGCGCCCAGCCCGAGCTTTCGTTCGATCGGGAAGCCGCGCGCCTCGAGCGCCTGCGCGTACAGCTCACCGAGCAGGAACTGCTCCGTGAAGTCCTTGGAGCCGATCCGCACGAGGGGTCGCGGCCCCTTCTTGAGCATGCCGTGCGTACCGAGGAATTCGCGCGCGACATCGGCCGGCTCGCGGTGGTGCTCGTCGACCTCGGCGTTGAGCCGACGCATGGTCTTCGCATCGAGCAGGCGCGAGACGGAATCGACCGTCGGAGCGAACGCCGCTCCGGCGCGTCCGGCGAACTCGTCGCGCACCATCGGCGCCGCGTGGTACGGCGGCCAGGCGGCGCGGTCGTCGCGCAGCACGACGAGGTCATTGGCGCCGATCTGTCCGTCCGTCTCGAAGCCGAAGACGGCGTCGACCTTGCCATCCATGAGGGCCTGGTACTTGATGCCGTTCTCGAGCGTCTGGACCTTGCCGAACCGGATCCCGTAGATGCGCTTGAGGATCGGCAGCCCGTCGTCGCGTGTGTCGGAGCCGGGGATCGCACCGAATCGCAGCTTGCCGGAGACCTTCCCGAGGTCGGAGAGCGTCTCGAGGTGATAGCGCTTCGCGGTCTTCCTGGTGATGGCGATCGCGTTGCCATTGGAGAAGGGCGTGGAGGCGAGCACGCGCACGCCGCGCTTGCCGTAGCCAGCCCGCACCCGGCGCTCGACCGCGTCGTTGAGCGCCATCGCAGCGTCGATGGGCGGGGCGCCCGCGACTCGCTGCGCGCCGCCGCCTGCCTTCGGGACCTTCTGGCCAAGCACCGCGACGAGCGCCGTGCCGGTGTACTCGGGGTACACGTCGATCTCGCCGCGCCGCAGCGCAGCATCGGCGACGGCCGTGGCGCCCAGGTTGAACCTGCGCTCCACCGGGTGGCCCTGCGCCTCGAGCGCCTGGGCATACAGCTCCGCCAACACGACGCTCTCGGTGAAGTCCTTGGATCCGACGACCACGCGCGGCAATGGTCCGCCCGCGCCTGCGGACGGCGCACCGATGCCGGCGATCATGCCGCTCGCCATCGTGCCGGCGCCGACCATCATCGAGGCGACGAGCGCGCCGCCGAGCACGATCACGCGCCAGCGCCTCGTGTTGACGCCGGCCCCGGCGCGGTAGTCGAGTGCTGCCGCCGTCGGGGTCGCGCGCAGCTGGCGGATGCCCTCGGGCAAGACACGTCGCTCGAGCTGGGTGCAGCCGAGCTCGGTCGCCGCTGCGAGCAGCGCCACCAGGAGCGCGCCCGCGAGCAGCAGGTCGTAGCGCAGGTTCGTGAGCCCCGCCATGATCAGCTCGCCGAGGCCGCCGCCGCCGATGAGCGCGGCGAGCGTCGCGCTTGCGACCACCTGCACAGCGCTCGTGCGGATGCCAGCCATCACGACCGGCGATGCCACAGGAAGCTCCGCCTGCAGCAACCGCTCCACGGAGTTCAGTCCCATCCCGGCGGCAGCGTCACGCACGTCGGCATCCACTTCGCGGATTCCCGTGTAGGTGGCGAGCAGGATGGGGGGGACCCCGAGCGCGACGAGCGCGATCACGGCGGGCACCATGCCGGTGCCGACGAACGGGTACACGAGCGCGAGCAGCGCGAGTGACGGGATGGTGCGACCGAGGTTGGCGACGCTCGTCACGGCGAACGCCCAGCGCTCGTAGCGGGTCAGCACCGCGCCGACCACGAGGCCGATGACCAGTGACAGCGCGAGGGCCACGACGCTCAGCAGGATGTGACGCTGCAGCTGCGGCATCCAGATACCGGAGTCGTGCAGCAGCACGTCGAGGGTGTCACCGACGATTCCCATCAGGCGGCAGCCCCCGACGAGCGGGGCGCGTGCAGCCACGGCCGAGCTCGGCGTTCGATGCGGACGAGCGCGAAGTCGGCCGCGAGCGCGAGCGCAGTGACCGCGAGCGCTCCGGTCGCTACGCGCTCTGCCTGGTTGCGCTGGATGCCCTGGAGGATCAGCTCGCCGAGCCCGCCTGCGTCGATCACGGCGCCGATCGTGGCGATGCCGATGACGGTGACAGCAGCCACCCGGACCCCGGCGAGGAAGACGGGCAGCGCGAGGCGCAGGTCGATCGTGGTGAGGATCGTCCATCGATCGATGCCCATGCCGACGGCAGCGTCGCGCACCTCCTCGGGCACCGAGTCCAGCCCGCCGATGACGGCGCGAACGAGCATCAGCTGCGCGTAGAGGACCAGGCCGATCACGGTCGGCAGCACACCGAGGCCGACGATCGGCACGAGGATGGAGAAGAGCGCGAGGCTCGGGATCGTGTAGAGCACGCCCGTCACCGCGGTGACCACGCCAGTATGGCGACCGCGCCCGTGGATCCACACGCCGAGCGGCACCGCGATGACCATCGCGATCCCGAGCGAGACCGCGCACAGCACCACGTGCTCAAGTGTCAGTCGCAGCACCTCGAGCCGGTTGTCGAGCAGCCAGCTCATCCGTGGGAGATGCCCAGGTCGCGCCGCCGGGCCGGGTACGCGCCGCCGGCCTGCTCCCAGGCCACGGTCGCGGCAGGATGGCGAGCAGCGTCGGCCACGCCTGCGATCGGTCGCTCGAGCCAGGCGTGCAGCATCGCGGTGGTGAGCACGCCGAGCGGGCGGCCCAGCTCGTCGACGACGGGCGCATAGGCCGCGTTGCGGGCGATCAGCTCACCGAGCGCCGAGCGCAGCGTGGCGTCAGCCGACACGGTGCAGGTGATCGGCATGCCGCTCGACCACTGCACGGGGCGGCCCGCAGCGTCGACGAGCACGCCGAAGCCCTGGGCATGTGCCACGTCGAGGGGGATCGGCTGCAGGTCGCGAACGCACGCAAGCGCCAGCCGGCGCAGCGCCGAGTCGCCGCCCACGAACCGCTCCACGAACTCGTTGGCCGGCGCCGCGAGCAGCGCCTCGGGGGCAGCGAGCTGCGCGAGGATGCCGCCCTCCTGCAGCACGGCGACCACGTCGCCCATGCGCATCGCCTCGTCGAGGTCGTGCGTGACGATGATGATCGTCTTGCGGACCTCCTGCTGCATCCGCAGGAATTCGTCCTGAATGTGTTCGCGAACGAGCGGGTCGATCGCGCCGAACGGCTCGTCCATGAGCATCACGGGCGGGTCGGCCGCGAGTGCTCGCGCTACGCCGACGCGCTGGCGCTGGCCTCCGGAGAGCTGGCTCGGATACCGGGCGCCGAACTGGTCGGGCGCCAACCCCACGAGCTCCAGCAACTCGCGCGAACGGGCGCGGATGCGGGATTCGTCCCAGCCGATCAGCCGCGGCACGGTGCCGACGTTGTGCTCCACGCTCTGGTGCGGGAACAGCCCGACCTGCTGGATGACGTAGCCGATCGAGCGACGGAGCGTCTCCACGTCGATCGAGCGGGTGTCGACGCCGTCGATGCGGATCGTGCCGCTCGTCGGTTCGATGAGCCGGTTGACCATGCGCATCGCGGTGGTCTTGCCGCTGCCCGAGGGGCCGACCAGGGCACAGATCGTGCCCGCCTCGATCCGCATCGTGAGCCGGTCCACGCTGGGGGCCGACGCGCCCGGATAGACCTTCGTGACCCCGTCGAATTCGATGACTCCACGTGCGTCGCCCACGCCCGTCCCCGTCCCGTAGCCACTGCAACGACTCCGACCCCGGCGGGTTCGGGCGTGCAGCAGGTGTCCATCCGTCTATCGAGGCGGGGCTCCCTCGCGGTTCCACGAGTTGACCGATCCGTCCAGTTCAGGATGGCGGGGCACGCAACGGCGTCGATGTGCCGCCCGCGAGCGGCCGGCGGGCTACTTCGCGGCGTCGTCCGAATCGGACTTCTTGGCGTCGGCAGCGGACTTCTTCGCGGCGGCGGCCTTCGCTGCGGCAGCAGCCTTCTTGTCGTCGGCGGCCTTCTTCACCGCTTCTTCCGTCGGACCAGCCTGGCCCTGCGTGAAGAAGCGCGGGTAGAAGTTCGAGCCGATCGACTTGGGCGAGAGCGGATTGGACTCCGGCTCCTCCTCGACCAGGTCGTCCTTGGTCGCAGCGCCCGCCGCGGCCGAGATCCGGCGACACGTCACGTCGACCGGATCGCCCTTCTCGTTGAACGACGCCGTGGCCTCGTACGGATGGACCCGATCGAGCCCGAGCCAGTCCTTCGACAGCGACTTCTTGCCGCCGATGTCCTTGCGCGACTCGGATGCGCGCCGCACGGCGTAGGTGGTCCACCCGGAGTTGTAGCCGACGGGCGCCGGGCGCACGTCGAATGCGGGTGCATCGTCGAGGCCGAAGCACTCCTGCGCGACCTCGTCCCTGGCCGTCTCGGCGAGCTGCGGCTCGGAGCGGACGAACGCGTCGGTCCCGACGAGCGCCGCCGCGATGATCGTCCCGGGAAACAGCAGCAGGAGCAGCATGCCGCTCGTCGCGAGGGCGAGCGTGACGCGGCCGGACGCCGGGCGCCGGTCGGCAGCCGCGCGGTACATCCAGCGTGCCAGGCCGAACGCGACGACAGCGAGCACGACGATCAGCAGGACCGATCCCAGGACGCCGATCGAGCCGCGTGCGCCGAGCGCATCGCAGCTCGCGCCACGCGGGCAGCTCGGCCCGACCAGCACCTCCACGATGAAGGCGAACGTCGGTACCAGCAGGGCCTGCAGTGCCCACACATCCGCATCGGTGCTGCTGCGCGAGACGCGGCCCACGGCGGGAGCCGCAGCGGTCGCGCCGAAGGCGAGGTACAGCCAGAGCGAATCGGCGTACCCGACCTCGTTCCACTGGCCGAGGCGCAGGCCGAGGAGCGCGACCGCGAGCGCGGCGATCCATCCGATGACGTACACGAGCAGCAGTCCGCCGATGCCTGCCGGTCGCATCCGCACACCCGGGCCGGTGGCCGAGCTGCGCGCGACAGCAGCGTTGCGGTCGCGGCTTCGCGCCGCGCGCGCCTGCCTGCCCCCGCCCGTGCGGAGTTCCGGTCGATTCGGTCGACGACCCTTGTACTTGCGGGAATTGCGCTGAGCCATGCGCGCGAGCCTACCAGTGCCGTCGTCCCCCCTCGGCCTCGCCCGTGGCCGCACCCGGCGGGCCGGCCCCGAGCGCCGCCCTGGCAGCCCTCGTGGCGGCGAGGGAAGGTGGATGCAGCCACTCGCTCCCGGCCATCCCCATGCCCTCCTGCGCGCCGCTCCCGGTGCTGCGGGCATGGCCCTGCCTGCATATGGACCAGCCGACCAGCCCCGCGGCGAGGATCCGCTCCGCGCCGCGCTCGACATCGCCGGGGGCGTCGCATTCGCCTTCTTCATCGGGATCCTGTGCATGCGCGCCGGGAGCCTGGTGTTCGCCGGCACGACCTGGGCGACGGCGATCGGGTGGGAGAGCGTCTGGCTCGTCGCCGCCATGCTCTGCTCGCCGCTGCTGCCGAGCGGGATCCACCACGACATCTCCTGGCGCTCGACCCGGGCCGGGCTGCTGCTGGACTGGCCCGAGCTGGTCTATGCGACCTGGGTGCTCGGCGCCTACGTGGTGTGGCTGGGCGGCCTGCGCCTCGAGGCCGGGCCGATCGGGCTCGCCCTCGCAGTGGGCACCGCGGAGGAGTTCATCTTCCGGGTCCTGCTGCTCGGGTGGCTCGTCACGCGCGTCTCCACCCCAACCGCGCTCGCGATCTCGAGCGTGGCGTTCGGCGTCGCGCACCTGCACGAGTTCTCCGCCCTCGGGTTCGCGAGCGTGATCCCCCAGACGGCCGGCGGCTTCGTGCTCGGAGCGGTCTACCTGCGGACCCGCAACCCGATCGGGCCGATCCTCGCGCACGCGTACTGGGACTTCCCCTACTTCATGGCGCGTGGCGCGGGCGTGACGGGCGGCGGCACCGATGGCGGGGTCCCGCCGATCGTCGCGATCCTGCCGTGGCTGGGCTTCATGGTCTACGGGATCTGGCTCGTGCGCGCCGGCATCCCGATCGTCGGACGCGTGCACCCGGTCGCGTGCGACTGCAGGTCCTGTGACGCGACGAGGGGAGCCCCGGTGGGAGCCCCCCTCCTGTCGTGAATCGTTCTGGTCAGCCGGCTCAGAAGACGGGGCAGTAGTAGCCCTGGCAGCTGTAGCCGGTCTCGAGGTCGCCGCGCTGGATGGCGAGCCACCCGGTGCGCTGCGTCCAGATCCACATCCAGTCGCCGGAGTACGGGTACGCGTAGACCTGCGTGCCCCAGCCGATCTTGGTGGCGTTCCACTGCGTGCCGCTCCAGCGGTACGCGCCGACCCCGCAGGGTCCGACGATGCCGCAGGTGTCGTAGTTGCCGCGCGCACGGACCTGGACCCAGCCCTGGTGGCTCGGCAGCACGACGTTGGGATTGCGGAACGCCTGCGCCTCCTGTGGCGCCGAGAAGCTGAGCGCCATGGATGCGATGAGCGCGGTGAGCCCGACGAGCAGGATCCGTCGCCAGAGCGTGACGCCAGTGAAGGTGTGTGACATGAGACTTCCCCCGAGATCTCGTGCAGGCGCACCCCCGGTGGGCGCCCGCGTCCACCTCCAGCGAACGACGAAAACCGAACGGCGTCAACCGGGTTCGGTCGCGAGCTGTCCCTCGATGCGCTCAAGCAGGCCGCGACATCCCGCGTCGACCAGGTCGAAGACGCGGTCGTAGCCACCGACGTAGTAGGGGTCCGGGACCTCGTCGACCTGCGCGCCCGGGATCTCCTCGGCGTGCTGGAGCAGGAGCGTGATGCGCGCCCGCGCACTCGTGGGGTCGGGCGACTGATGCGCGAGCGCCTCGAGCTCGGCGACGTTCGCGTGGTCCATCGCGACGACGTGGTCGAACGTCTCGAGGTCCGCCACCGTCACGAGGCGTGAGACCTGGTCACCGACGTCGACCCCGCGACGCCGAAGCTCCGCCTGGGTCTCGTCATGGGGCGCGTGGCCCAGGTGGTACGAGTGCGTCCCGGCCGAGTCGACCCGCACCCGGTCGCCGATTCCGGCGTCCTTGACCAGGTGCCGCATGTAGGCGTCGGCCATCGGGGAGCGGCAGATGTTGCCCATGCATACGAAGAGCACCGAGACGTGGTCCATGCGCGGATGATCGCATCGCGTCCGCCCGCCGGCCACCCGGGCGCCCGGATCCGCGGCCGTATCCGGCCCCCGTCCTCGGCTCGGGACTGCCCGTAGGTCACCGCGGCGAGAGGATCGCTCCCATGTTCACTTCTCGGATCGATTCCACGCCTGCTGCCCCAGCCGCCACTCCCGGAGCGCCGACGTCGCCCACGTCGCCGCCGAGCCGCGGCGCAGGCGATTCGATCCTGCCCCGCAAGCCCACCGCCGTGCCCGGCGAGCACATCGTGGTGTTCGCCCCCGAGGTCACCCGCGACGAGCAGGCGGCACTGCTCAAGGGACTGGCGCCGCGACACACCGAGGACCTGCCGCTCGTCAACGGCGTGCTCGTCACCGTCGATCCGCAGCACAACCCCTCGATCGCCGGCCTCGCCGCCCTCGGCGCGGACAAGGTCCTGTTCACCCAGCCCAACTACCGCCAGGAGCTGCGTGGCGGCGCCGGCACCCCGGTCCCGGACGAGACGATCGCCCCGAGCCCCCTCGTGCCCGACGGGCTCGACCCGGAGCAGGCCAAGCAGTACCACCTCGAGAACTCCGGCCAGACCGGCGGCTCGGCCGGGGCTGACATCAAGGCGACCGCAGCCTGGAAGCAGAGCACCGGCGCCGGCGTCGTCGTCGCGATCGCCGACACGAACGTCGACATCACCCACCCCGACCTGGCGCCCAACATCTGGGTCAACACCGGTGAGGTCGCGGGCAACGGCAAGGACGACGACGCCAATGGCTATGTCGACGACGTCAACGGCTGGAACTTCGGCAAGAACTCCAACCGCCCGCAGGACGGCGGCGAGACGCACGGCACCCACGTGGCCGGCATCATCGGTGCCGCGCAGGGCAACGGCGTCGGCGGCTCGGGTGTCGCGCCCAACGTCAAGCTCATGCCGCTCGCCATCCTGACCGGCGGCGCGACCACCGCCAACGCCATCAAGGCTTTCGGCTACGCAGTGCGCAACGGCGCCAACGTGATCTCGAACTCGTGGGGCAACAACACCTACGAGCCCGCCCTTGCCGAGGCCGTGCGCCAGACGGTCGCCGCGGGCGTGAGCGTCGTGGTCGCCGCCGGCAATGAGAACTGGGACACCGGCGTCAACGGCTCCTACCCCGACAACTACGCAGGTTCCTTCTCGGTCGCGGCGAGTGACAACCGCGACGCCAAGGCGTCGTACTCCAACCGCGGCACCGTCACGATCGACGTCGCGGCGCCCGGCGACAAGGTGCACTCCACGCTGCCCGGCGGCAAGTACGGCGCAATGAGCGGCACATCGATGGCAGCGCCGGTCGTGAGCGGCCTGCTCGCGCTCGTCAAGGCGCGCTACCCCGAGCTGTCCATGCGGCAGGTGGAGGAGCGCGTGCTGCGCAGCGTCCAGCGGGATGGCACGGCCAAGGTCTGGAACACGCTCGTCGCCAGTGGCGGACGTGTCGACGCGGACGCGGCGCTCACGCCGATCGCCACCCCCTTCCAGCCGCGTCCCGCCGGCGGCGCCGTCGCAGGGGCGCCGGTTCGCCTGGAGTGGGGCAGCGACCTGACCGAGGGCCAGCGCTTCCAGGTCGAGGTCGCCACCAATGCCGGTGCGACGTCAGCCGTCGCGGAGGACTTCGAGACGGGTGCGGCGACCCGCGCCTTCTCGACCAGCGGCGACCGACAGTGGGGCGTGAGCGACGCGATCGCGCGCAGTGGCGCCAAGTCGTTCAACGTGAACGGCCTGACCAACTCGCAGCAGTCGCGGCTCGACCTGACCGAGACGATCACCGAGCCGACCGAGGTGAGCTTCGCCTACACCGGTGGCAAGGGCGGCGAGCTCTCCTTCTTCATCAACCGCGACCTGCAGTTCAAGCCTGCGGCGGGCGAGGGCTGGCAGGAGTTCACCACCACGCTCCAGCCCGGCACCTACAACTTCACCTGGCTCGCGACCGGCAAGAGCCGCCAGTCCACGCCCATCGCGATCGACGGTCTGAAGATCGGCAGCGTCAGCGACGCCAGCTGGACCCCGCTCGGCACCACCGACGCAGGCGCCACCGGCATCTCCTGGACGCCGACCGCCGCCACCCCGGACGCCGCTGTCCGCGTGCGCGCCGATAACGGCCACTTCCAGTCCGACTGGGTGCAGGGCACACCTTTCCCCGTCGTTGATTAAGTCGAGTTAGTCGCGCACTGGCGGTACAAACTCGTCTGAATGCAGCGAGGAGGGCCCACGGCTCTCGGGCGTGTCACTTCGAGGATTTGGACGGGCGACCCGATTCCATTGCCACGGTCGCGCCGATCGTCAGGACGAGTCCGGCAGCCGCCGCCATGCCGCCGGCGGTCTTCAGGAGCTGTGTTCCGGCCTTCGCGCCATTGGACATCGGCTTCAGGTCGCGCACGCCGTACCAGTGGTGAATTCGGCCGTTCGTGCGTGGCGCGGTGAGGCGCTCCTGAATGACGCTCCCACCAGTGTAGGTCGCGATGCCGATCGCGGTGGAGGCGATACCTGCCGCCGATCCCTTGATGAGGGTGTGGTCTTCATGCTTGTCTGCAGCGACCGCGTCCACGAACTTGTGAGTCCCGTACAACGTCGCTCCGGCCACGCCGACGCCTGCTGCGCCTCCGATGATCGTGCCGCCGAGCGGGATCAGGTTCCTGATGCTCATCGTGTGCTCCCCCGTGAGTGGACGATTGCCCCCCGGCAATCGCTCCTGTCCTGTTGTCGCGCCTGGCCACGAATCGGTTCCACACGCATACGGTCAGTCGGTGGCGGGCGCGCGCGCCGGGTCGCGCCACGCCGCGAATCCCGGGATCCTGTTGGCGAGCAGCAGCATGCCGCCGATCACGCCGAGCCCGCCTGCGAGCGAACTCGGTCGCAGCCCGAACGCCTCGCCCGCACTGCCCGACGTCAGGTCGCCGATCGGCGGCCCGCCCGTCACCACCATGATGTGGACCGCGCTCATGCGGCCGCGCAGTTCATCCGGAACCATGGTCAGCAGGATCGTCTGGCGGAACACCGCACTGACCATGTCAGCTGCTCCAGCGAGTGCGAGGAACCCGAGCGCCAGCCACAGCCATGGCGACTGGGAGAAGAGCGCGATGCACGCACCCCAGGCGCCGACCGACACCAGCACCGCGCGCCCCTCGCGCTGCACGTTGCGGAACAGGCCCAGGAAGAGCGTGCCAACCATGGCGCCGGCAGAGGGCGCTGCGACGAGCAGGCTGAAGGTGATCGCGCCGCCCCCGAACACGTCCTCGGCATAGGCCGGGAACAAGGCGCGCTGCTGGCCCAGGATCATCGCGATGATGTCGGCGTAGAACGTCGCGGCGAGGATCGGACGAGCTGCCACGAACTTCAGGCCCTCGGTGACCGATGACAGCTCGAACTTGCGGCGTGTCTCGGGCACGAGCGGGGGCAGCCCGAGGAACAGGGTGAACGCGAGCGCGAAGCTGGCGGCATCCACCGCGTAGGCGTACTGCAGCCCGATCGTCGCGATCAGGACGCCGCCGACGATCGGACCGAACGTGCGGCCCGACTGGGTGAGCACCTCGCGCAGCTGGACGGCGCTTCGAAGCGTCGCGGCATCGACGAGCATGGGGATGACCGCAGTTCGCGCTGGACCGTCGATCGCCGCGAACGAGCTGGTCGCGGCGGCGAGGGCGTAGAGCGCCCACAGCGGGGGTGAGTCGAAGGTGGCTAGCCAGCACAGCGTCGCGCTCGTGGCGCACATCGCGACCTGGACCACGACGAGCAGCTTGCGGCGATCCATGGAATCGGCGATCGCCCCGCCCAGGAGCGCGAGGCACAGCGTCGGCACGACCATCGCGAGGCCGAGGAGCCCCACCCGGAAGGTCGATCCGGTGATCTCGTGGACCTGGAAGAACAGCGCGACGAGCGTGACCTGCGAGCCGATGCTCGAGACGAGCTGCGCGCTGAACATCCGCCGGAACGCCGACGACTCGCGCAGCGCGGTGACGTCGATCGTCGCGCGAGCAAGACGCTGGCGGATGGTTGGTCGGCGCTCTGGCACGGATGGAGGATATCGGTCCCCGATCAGCCTGGGTTGGCACGGAGGCGCGCACCGTTTTGACACTATTGTCAGATATGCAAAAGCGTGATATCACGGAGATATGATTGCATTCTCGTCGCTCCGTCGCCCCCGTACCTCCGCCGCTCGTGCTCGCATGCTCGACGTCGCGATCGCCGTGTCGCTGATCGCCTTGGCTACCACTGCCGCGGCGCAGGCGGGCAATGGCAACGCCGACGCCCACGGCAACGGGAACGCGAACGGCCACGGAAATGGGGGCGGCGCGTCCGTCAGCGTTACGCACGCGGATGGACATGCCGAGCCTGCGGTCACGGCCCAGCCGGCTCCATCGGCTCCCACCGCTGGCTCATCCCCCACTGCCCCGGCGGCGAGCCCCGCGTCCGAATCAGCGCCGGCCCCGGCCAAGCCGGCGAAGCCTGCCAAGCCTGCGAAGCCGGCGAAGCCCGCCCACACCGCCAAGCCTGGCAAGCCCGCCGTCGCTGCGACTGCCAAGCCTGCTGCTCACGGATCTGCATCCGGCAACGGCACGACCCAGGGTAATTCCCCTTCTGATCCCGATGGAGCCTCCAACGGCGGCGCCGACAAGCCGGGCGGATCCGGCGGCACGCCGGGCGACCGTGACGGCAACAACGGCTGCGGCAACGACGCTGACCGCGAGGATGACAATCGGGGCAACTGCGGCAACAAGCACCGCGCCCCGGTGAAGACGCCCGCCAAGCCGACGCCCGCCACGAGCTCCGGTGCGACCTCCGCGGCCGCGACCACGACCTCCTCGAGCACTCCCGCTGCGGCCGCCACGCCGGGCAACACCGTCGCCGGCGGTGGCGCATCTGCGACGTCGCCCGCCCCGGAGGCGACTCCCGCAGCGGCTCCTGCCTCGGGTGAGAGTGCTCCGGCCGCGACCGCCGGCGGCGGCGCAGCCGACGTCGAAGCGCGAACCGGACGGCTCCCGTTCACCGGAACGGCGCTGTGGATCCCGGCGCTGCTCGCACTGATCACCACGCTCGCCGGCGGGCTCGCCTGGATGCACGCCGGCCGACGCAGCGCTGCTGCTGCTGGCGGGCGCGAAGCCTGACGTTCGGGGTCAGCCCTGCACGAGCTTGCGGTACTTGATCCGCGACGGCTCGAGCGCGTCGGGGCCCTTGCGGCGCTTCAGGTCCTCGGCGTAGTCCTCGAAGTTGCCCTCGAACCACACGACCTCGCTGTCGCCCTCGAAGGCGAGGATGTGCGTGGCGAGGCGGTCGAGGAACCACCGATCATGGCTCACCACGACGGCGCAGCCCGGGAACTGCTCGATGCCTTCCTCGAGCGCGCGCAGCGTGTCGACGTCGAGGTCGTTGGTCGGTTCGTCCAGCAGCTGCACGTTGCCGCCCTGCTTGATGAGCTTGCCCAGGTGCACGCGGTTGCGCTGTCCGCCTGAGTGGTCGCCGACGCGCTGCTGCTGGTCGGAGCCCTTGAAGTTGAACTTGCCGACGTAGGCGC
>JAOPYU010000309.1 GCA_025964455.1 Thermoleophilia bacterium
CCAAGGGCATCCACCTCGCGTTCGACGGTACCGACGATTTCCCCGGCCGCACGCTCCTCGAGCCGAGCGACCTCATCATCGAGCGCGGGGAGAAGATCGCGCTGCTCGGTCCTAACGGCGCGGGCAAGTCGACTCTGCTGGATGCCATCGCCTCGCAGATGGTGGCGCACGCCAAGCCGCCGGAAGCGATGCGCGGTGGCGAGATGCGCGTCGGCTACGACGTCCAGACGCGATTGCTCTCACAGCACGACCAGGAACTGATCGACACCGCGTCCATGCTCAGCAACATGAACCACGCGGCGCCGATGATCAGCCGGACCGAGGCCCAGAACCTGCTGGGCCTGTTCGGTTTCAAGGGCCGCGACCCCGAACGTCTCGTCTCGACGATGAGCGGCGGCGAGCGACGTCGACTCATGATGGCGATGGCCCTGACAGGCGCCGACAACGTGCTGCTGCTGGACGAGCCCACCAACCACCTCGACCTCGAGAGCCGCGAGGCGCTCGAGGCGGCGCTCGCCGAGTGGCCCGGCACGCTCGTGATGATCAGCCATGACCGCGCGCTCGTCGAGGGCGTGGCGACCCGCACCGTCGTGATGGTCGACCAGCAGCTGGTCACCGTCGTCGGGGGCTACGACAAGGTGCGCGCCGTGCTCTCCGGTGAAGAAGCAGCGCCCCCGACCGATCCCGGCGAGGTGCTGCGCCTGCGCGAGCAGGAGGCCAAGGAGCGCCAGCGCGCCGCGTCGCGTGCGGGCAACGAGGCGCGACATGCCAAGCCGGCGCCGAAGGGCGCCAAGGCGAGGGTCGCCCCGGAGGCGACGGCCCCTACCCAGTCGCGCAAGGTCACGCGCGGCGAGGGCGGCCCGGTGTCCAAGCGCACCAAGCGCGACGGCTCGCCGAAGGTGCGCCGACCCGGCACGATCGAGGCGGAGATCGAGCAGCTCGACGCCCGCAAGACCGACGTGGATGCGCAGATGCTCGACCCGGCGATCTACACCGACCCCGTGAAGTCGGCGGAGCTCCTCAAGGAGCACGCCCAGCTCGATCGCGACCTGGCAGCGCGCTGGGCCGAGCTCGAGCAGGCCGTCGAGATCCACGGCAGCACCTGACCCCCTGTTGATTACGTCGAGTTAGTGGCCCAAGGACCCCACAAAGTCGTACAAACCGGCGGGAAGTGGCGGACGGATCGGCGGGGAACGCTGAGCGAGGCGGGCCACGGGCGCGGCCCGCGCGGGCCGTGGTACGGCTGTCGTACTGCGGGAGGATCTGCCGGTCGGCGACGATCCGCGGCATGAACCTCGCAGCAGCTTCCTCAGCATCCGTCCATGCGACCAGCGTCGCACCCGCCAACGCCGTGAAGGTCGGCGAGCTCGATGCTCGCTTCCCGCACCGGGACGAGAACCTGTTCGTTGAGCCGCGTTCGGAGTCGCCGGCCTACGGCTCGCTCCAGGACGCGCTCGGCGGGGCCGCTTTCACCGCCCAGCAGAACGGCGGCGCGGTTGCCGTGTCCCGACAGGGTGCGGGCTACGTCGCCAATCCGCTCCTGCAGCCGACCTGGACGCGCACCGGTTTCGGCCGCGAGGACGCGCTCACCCTGACGCCCGCGACGATCCAGATCCTCGAGGCCAACGGCGACGCGCCGAAGGTCGGCTTCTTCAAGTTCACGACCGACGGTTACGGCGGGGTCGGCCGCGAGCAGCGCGTCGGCACGCTCGCCCTCGATCCGTCCTCCGGCATCGACGCGGTCGTCGGTGACGACTGGGCCTACCTCGACGGACACGTACAGCGCGTGACGCCGAGCTACCCGGACGAGCCCACTCCGCCGACGGATCCCACCCCGCCGACCGACCCGACCCCGCCGACGAACCCGGGCACCCCGGACCGCTCGCTCGTCGAGGACATCACCGAGGGCCTGCGCCTGGCGCAGGAGGCAGCGCGAATCATCGGCACCGTCTCGCCCACTGACACCGGCGAAGAGGCGAGCAAGGCCACGCGCATCAAGGCCTACAAGACGAACATGGCGGCGCAGGCGCGCCTGGAGCGACAGTTCGAGGCCGACAACGCCGAGGGCGTCGTCTCCACGCTGCGCAAGGCCGATGCCTCGCTCGAGGACGCCAACTGGCAGCTCGCCAAGAAGCCGAGCCCGGACGGCCGCTTCAACGGCGTGGACGTGCCCGGTGCGCTGCGCGACACGCGCACCGCGGTGGACCTGCTCGGCACGCTCCTGCAGGACCTCACGCACGCTGCTGCCTGACACCCCCCGGCCTCGTGCCGGAACCCTGATCCTCGCTTCGGCCGACCAACCATCCGGTGGTCGGTCGAAGTCGTTCGGGGCCCCGATGGTGGCGGTTCCCGTGCAACGCCTTTCCGGGGGCTCCCGATAGCCCGGTGAATCGATCACCGCTCGACATGGACATGCGCCGGGACGCGCAGTCGAGCCAGGTGATGGGACACATGGGACGGAGAAGGCATGACGAACCTCGCAATCACGGGGCCGCGCTTGGCGCTGCCCGCGGCAGCTGCAGCACCCACCGACGATGCGACGCCCTCGGCTGACGCGCAGGCGATCGCGACGGAGTTCCCGGCTGGGCCGGTGAGCCTCGAGCGCTCGGGCCTGAAGCTGGGCACGCGCATCACCGGCGGCGTCGCTGCGCTCGGCGGCGCGGCGGTGCTCGGCCTGTCGATCTTCGGTCGTGGTGGCGGCGCCGCAGCAGGCTCACGGCTGCTCGCCGGACCGCTCGTGCTCGGCGGCGGGCTGCTCGCGGTTGGCGCCGGCGCAGCCTTCGGTGCGTCGCTCATCCCTGACGCGACCAAGTTCGCCGTGGCGACCAACATTCCGACGCGAGGTCGCGCGCAGGAAATCGCCAGGAGCTACCCCGACCGCATCACCGCGGTCGTGCAGGACACGAAGACCGGCAAGTTCGCAGTGCTCGACACGGGCCCGGCCCGATCCGCGGCTGACCACGGCTACGAGCGTGGCCAGGGCCACTACTACGGCGACGGGCACTTCCACGGCCAGCACTACTACGGCGACGGGCACTACCACTCGCCGGGTTACGCCGATCCGTACTATCCGGGCGCGGGCAACTACTACCCCGACCCCTACTACCCCTCGCCCTCCTACCCTGGCGGGACGAGCCCCGGCGACGACGGTGGCTACGACTACCCGAGCTACCCCTCCAACTCCGGCAACGGCGGCACGAGCAACGGCGACGACAACGGAGGCGGCAGCTACAACCCGCCGTCGTACGATCCGCCGAGCTACGACCCGCCCTCCTACGACCCGCCGAGCTACGACCCTCCGTCGTACGATCCACCGTCGTACGATCCACCCTCCGGTGGCAACTCGAGTGACAACGGCAATCCGTCGGAAGACGACTTCTAGCCCGAGCCCCTGTGGCACGCAGCTACGAGAAGCGCCCCCATCGTTGGGGGCGCTTCGTCGTTACAGGGTGTATGCGCCAGGCGCTGGGTGGCGCTGCTACCAGAGCGCCTTGCGGGTCACGAAGATCGAGACGAGCATGCCGAGCGTCACGCCGACGAGGATGATCACGAAGCCCCATCGAGCGATCCGGCTGGCGGCGCCGTCACCGAGCGAGCCGAGGATGGTGAACACGACCGCGAGCGCACCCAGCAGCAACGGCTTGTAGAAGATCGCACCGAAGCCGAGCACCGCGCCGAAGCCAGCGAGCATGCCCGCCCACAGCTCGCCGTCCGTCGGATCGCGGTCGACCTGGAAGCGCTCGGGCTCCTCGTACGGATTGCCCATTGGCGTGCGCTGGCGACGACGGAAGCCGAGGCCGGCCCGCTCCTCGTACTGGAGGGCGGCAAGCGCACGCTCGGTGCGGCTCTCGGGGGATTCCGGGGAATCCGGGAAGGTGGCGTCGTGGGACATGCGTGCATTCTGCCTGCTTCAGCAGACGAGGGCAACGTCATGCCGGCCCCACCGGGCCGACCCGACCCAATGCCTTGCAGCGGGACTCGGGCTTCGATACCATCCACCGCACTGGCTCCGTTCGTCTAGTGGCCTAGGACGCCGCCCTCTCACGGCGGTAGCACGGGTTCAAATCCCGTACGGAGTACCTCATAGGAAAGACCAGCTAAGGGCCAACTTCCGGGTTGGCCCTTTTGCTGTC
>JAOPYU010000182.1 GCA_025964455.1 Thermoleophilia bacterium
CGTCGATCTCGTCGATGAAGATCACGCACGGTGCGTTGGCCTTGGCGGCCTCGAACAGCTTGCGGACGCGGCTCGCGCCGACGCCGACGTACATCTCCACGAAGTCCGAACCGCTGATCGAGAAGAACGGCACGCCCGCCTCGCCGGCGACGGCTCGGGCGAGGAGCGTCTTGCCGGTGCCGGGAGGCCCGTAGAGCATGACGCCCTTCGGGATGCTGGCACCCATGTCGCGGAACTTCTCGGGGCTCTCGAGGAAGCCCTTGATCTCGGACAGCTCGGCGACGACCTCGTCGCAGCCGGCCACGTCCTTGAACGTCACCGTGACCTCGCCGCTCTCCATCATCCGGCCCGGCGCACCCGCGGCCTGCTTGGCGGCCTGGTTGCGATTGCGGTTGAGCATCACGATCAGGATCACGAAGCCGACGAGCCCGAGCAGGATCAGCCAGGAGGCGCCACCGGACTTGCCCGCGTTCTGCACGTCGAACGGCACGTTCGCCGCGTCGAGGCGCTTGGTGATCTCGTAGTCGGGCGTGTAATTGGTGGTGACCTGGTCACCGTTCTCGAGGACGCCGACCACCTTGCCCTGCTGCGTGTAGACGCGCGCCTGTTCGACCTTGCCGTCGGAGAGCTGCTCGGTGAACTTGCTGAGCTGGACCTCCTTCGGCGTGCCGGCGCTCGACGACGACGCGAGTGCCGCCGCCACGCTGAAGGCTGCGATGCCGATCAGCGCGAGAATGATGAAGGTCCTGTTGCCGCGATTGCTCGGCGGCTGCTCGTTGCTTGGCATGTGCCCGAGATCCCTTGGTTGCCCGTGTTACCTGAGGTTGCCATCGGCCACCTCTCGAGCGACTTGACCGAGTCGAGAGCACGTTGGAAGAATTGCTCAGCGGGTCCTTCGAGCGCCCACGCTGCACGACCACGTCCCGGCCGCTTTTGGCTCGGCAGCGCCCAATTCGGCATTGCTGCGGGTTCCGAAGCGAAACATAACGCGTGCCACGGCGGATACATGGATAGGACCCTGCGCGCGCGGCGCGGGGCATCCGCCATCCCCAAGCCCCCGCGCGCGAGGCGACGCCCATGCATGCGACCCGACCCGACGACCTGGATCCCCGCCGACGAGCGCGCGGAGTTCGCCGCCGCGATTTCATGAGCCGCACCGCGACCATTCCGTCGCTGCCGCAGCTGCTCGCCACGGTGCTGGTGCGACTCGGCCTCTCGCGCTAGACCGTGATCGCGCTGACGTAGCCGAACACGTGGCACGCCTTGCCGGCCGCCAGCGGCGGCGTGACGCCTGCCACTGCGCCGTTCTGCAGCACCGTCGCGAGCTGGCCGATCATGAAATCGCCGCCCGGGGCCCACGCCGTGAACTGCGACGTCCCGTTCTGCAGGCGGAAGTTGTTCGCGGCTGCATCGGGCGAAGCGATCTGGCGGTCGGCCTTGGCCGTGTCGATGTTCAGGAATGCCGCGGCCGCTGCGCCGCCGGCCTTGGAATCGCCACTGCTCTGCAGGTACGAGCCAT
This sequence comes from Thermoleophilia bacterium, assembly GCA_025964455.1. Next base: position 1,520 of record JAOPYU010000182.1, read on the forward strand.
TGACGCGTGTGGTCACCTGCAGGTCCAGGTGCAGCACCCCGGTGTCGGTCTGACGCCAGCAGGATCCGGTCAGCGCCAGGTCGCCGCGCGAGAGCAGCACGGTGTCCGCCAGCGCAGCGCCGGCCGCGGCATTCGCCACGTCGGTCATCGCGAGCGACTGCGAGATGTTCGCCGGTACTGACAGCGATCGCTCCGAGACCTCGCGCCCCGTGACGGTGTCGGCCTTGAGGTCGAGGCCGAGCAGTCCGCCGTTGCGCACGTCGATGCTGAACAGCGAGCTGTTGAGCACGTCCGAGCCCGACAACGATTCGTTCTTGACGTGGGCGCCCGTGATCGTCCCCACCCCGATTGCCGCGGCAGCGCCGCTGGCGGCCGCCACGAGGATGGCCACCGCCGAGATGACGATGGTGGTGCGATGACGTGCGATGCGTGCGACGATCATGGTGTGCGGGTCCAATCGGTGCGTGGGTGTTGGGGACGACGTCGTTGGTTGATCAGGGGACGAAGCGCTGGCGGTAGCGGCTCGCCCGCTCGATCGCCGGGCGGGTGAACGGCGCCGGACGCACCTCGCCGCGGCGCCACATCGCGACCTGGTCGGCATAGTGCGGGCTCGCGGGGTGACCGCTCTGGCCGCCGCAGATCACCGCGACGCTGCGGTCGATGTCGGCGAGGTCCACCACGTGTCGGTGGCTCGGCCCCACGAGCGAGTACTCGTTCATCGGGTTGTTGAACTGCGAGCTCTGCCAGACCGTGTCCGCGTCGCCCGGCACCGGGAATGGGCCACGGTTGGCGACGCGCGCGAGGCCCGGCACCACGCCCAGCGGGTGCTGCAGGCGCAGCCGGTGGTAGCGCCGTCGACGCGCGAGGCGCTCCTCCATGCGCTCGCCGAGCGAGCCGGCAGTGCGCGCCGCCAGGCCCGGGGCCGTGCGCTGCAGCGACCGCGGGGTCGCGCGCTCCTCGTCATCGCCCTCGCCCGCCCACATCGCGCCTGCGCGATCGAGTGCCGCGGCCAGCAGCCCGCGCC
>JAOPYU010000345.1 GCA_025964455.1 Thermoleophilia bacterium
ATCCTGCGGCGCGTGCAGGTCGATCGCGGGCGTGAGGTGGTGCAGGCCGCTGGAGTGAACATCGATCTGGCGTCACGCGAGGTGCACGTGGAAGGTGTGCCGGTCACCCTGTCGGCCAAGGAGTTCCTCCTGCTGGCGGCGCTCGCATCGGAACCTCGGCGCGTCTTCCCGAAGCAGGAGCTGCTCGAGAGCGTGTGGGGCTTTCGCTCGCCCGGCGCAACCCGCACGCTCGATTCACATGCGAGCCGGCTCCGGCGCAAGCTGCGAGCGGCGTGCAGCACGCGGACGTGGGTCGACAACGTGTGGGGTGTCGGCTATCGACTCGTGGCGATCGAGGATCCGACGTGATCGTGCGACCGCTCCAGCTGCTGCACTCGATCGCGATCCGCGGGCAGCTCCATCTCGTCCTGGCCACGATCCCCGTCAGCGCCGTGCTCGTGGGATTCGGCGTCGAACCGATGCTGACCGACGCGGTCCTGTCGGACGGGCCAGCGGCCACCGAGCCGCGACTGCACGAGGCGTTCTCGGCGCTGCTGCTGCTCGTGATCGGCGTCGTCGGCGTGGGAACCGCGGGTGCATCCCTGCTCCTGCGTGGCTCGCTGCGTGCGGTCGTCGAGGAGCTGACCGAGGCGACGCGCGCGATCGCCCGGGGCGACCTCGCCCATCGGGTCGACTCGCCCCGCCGCGACGAGCTGGGCGCATTGGCCGGAGCGATCGACGCGATGGCCGGCCGGCTCGAGGCGATCGAGGATGCGCGGCACCAGCTCCTCGCGTGCGTCTCGCACGAACTGCGGACCCCGCTCACCATCATCCGCGGGCACGCGTTCACCCTCGGGCGCGATGAGCCGGAGCCAGCGAGGCTCGCCCGGCTCGAACTCATGCAGGAGGAGGCCGCCCGCCTCGCGCTGCTGATCGAGGACCTTGTCGATACCTCCAGCATCCGAGCCGGCAGCATCCGCCTGCGAACCGAACGCGTCGACCTGCGCGAGCTCGTGCAGGTCTCGGCCACGAGGCTGCATTCGGCAGCAAGTGACCGCGACGTCTGCATCGAGGTGCGCGGCGACCGCCGTGGCTGCTGGATCGACGCCGATCCGGACCGGATCGGCCAGGTGCTGGCGAACCTGCTGGCCAACGCGATTCGTCACGCGACCGCTGGCTCGGCCGTTCGGGTGACGTGCCGTCAGCGTGGCGACAGCGAAGTCGTCGTCGCCGTCAGCAACGTCGGCACCGCCATCGCTCCCGCCGACGCCGCGCGCATCTTCGAGCCGTTCGAGCAGGGTGGTCGAGCGTGCGGCCGGCTCGGCCTCGGCCTCGCGATCGCACGCGGGCTCGCCCTCGCCCACGGAGGGCGCCTCGTCCTCGCAGACCCCGATGCCGCGGCGACCGGCGACGTTCGCTTCGAGCTGGTCGTGCCCGCGGCGGGAGCGGAAGCAGTCGCCCCGGCCGGGATCGTCGCGGACGATCGGCGTCGCCGACCCCAGTCCAGCGGGGCGCGATACGCCGCGGTGCAGGCGTGACCGCGACGCGCAGCGAGCTGGTCGAGCAGGTCTGTGGCCGTATCTGGAACGAGTGCGACCCCGGCGCGATCCTGGGTCAGGGCAGCGAGGGTGCACCTCGCGTCGTCGAAGCCCTGGCGCGGCAGTTCCTCACCGAGGCGGATGCCGCGCTCGGGGACGCCGAGCGCGAGCTCGTGATCGACGGCGTCCTGGCCGCGACGCTCGGGCTCGGCCCGCTCCAGTCCCTGCTTGCGGATCCGGACGTATCCGAGGTGATGGTCAACGGCGCCCACCAGGTGTTCGTGGAGCGCCGGGGTGCTCTCGAGGCGACCGACGTGCGCTTCGAGGACGACTCCCACGTGCTGCGCGTGATCGACCGGATCCTCGCTCCGATCGGCCGGCGCGTCGATGCGTTGTCGCCGATCGTCGACGCGCGCCTCGCGGACGGCTCACGCGTCAACGCCGTCGTGGCGCCGCTCGCGATCGACGGGCCGGTCCTCACCATCCGGCGGTTCGTCCGCATCGCCTCGACCCTCGAGGACCTGGTCCGGCTCGGCTCGGTCGACCAGCTGGCGGCGCTCGAGCTGGAGCGGCTCGTGACGACCCGCGCCAACGTGCTCGTCAGCGGTGGCACGAGCACGGGCAAGACGACCCTGCTCGCCGCGTCGCTCGCCGCCGCGGCGCGACGCGACCGTCTCGTGGTGCTTGAGGACGCCGCCGAACTTCCGCTGGACCACCCGCACCGCGTGCGCCTCGAAGCGCGACCCGCGAGCAGCGAGGGTGCCGCGGCGATCGGCATGCGCGACCTCGTGCGAACCGCACTGCGGATGCGCCCCGACCGGATCATCGTCGGGGAAGTTCGCGGCGCCGAGGCCTACGACCTGCTCCAGGCGCTCAACACCGGTCATGGCGGGAGCTGGTCGACGATCCACGCGAACGGTCCGGCCGAGGCGCTGCTCCGTCTCGAGTCGATGGTGCTGTGTGCCGCGACCGGCATGCCGCAGCCGGTGGTGCGCGAACAGGTCGCTCGCGCCATCGATGCGGTGATCCAGCTCGAGCGTGACGCGTCCGGCATGCGGCGCGTGGCGAGCGTCAGTCGGGTCGAGGTGGCGGCCGCTCCGGACGGGGCGATTGGGTGGTCGGTGTCACCGATGCTGCCGGGTGCGGCGTGACGAATGCCCTACAGGTCACGGACCGGTGGTCCCGGATCGACCGAGCCGTCGAACACGTGCTCGAGCGCCTCGGCCGCGCACGATCATGCGACGCCCGCCTGGCCGATGCCCTGCGGATCGTCGCCGCCTCGCTGCGGGCCGGCGGGTCGCTGCCCCAGTCGCTCGGGCGTGTCGCGGATCGAGGGGACGATGCGACCGCGCGTGCATTCGGCTCGGCCGCGTCGCGGATCGCCCTGGGCAGGCCGATCGAGGTGGAGGTCGATCGCCTGGCTGAGCGCCTCGGCACGCCCGCCGCGCGTCTGTTCGCGCAGGTCGTGCGCGTGCAGCATCGCCGCGGCGGGGACCTGGCGACCCCATGTCACCGGCTGGCCGGGCTGCTCCACGAGCGTATTCGCCTCGACGCCGAATCGCGCTCGGCGACCGCGCAGGCGCGGTTCTCGGCGCGCGCCGTGCTCGCCATCCCGGTGCTGCTCGCCGTAGCGGCTGCCTGGCGCGCGCCTACTGCGACTGCCGCCCTCCTGCAGCCGGGCGCACTCCTGCTTGCAGCCCCGGGTGTGACGCTGATCCTGGCGGGCGCGTTGCTGGCTCGGCGCGTGGCGAATGGCGCGCTCCGAGCCGGTGGTGTCGAGGTGACGATCCAGCGAGATGGCCGATCAGCGCGCTCGGGCATGCGCCGCCTCGCCGGCACCGGTCCTCGTTCGGGAGCGTCGCTGCGGCTCGCCTGTGTGGCAGCGGCATGTTGCATCCCCGCGCTGTTCTTCGCCGGCCCGTCCGCGACGACGATCGCGACGACCATCGCCGGCGTGTCAGCCGCCGCCGCGTGGCCGTGGTCGGACCGCGCGCGCCAGCAACGCCGCCACCGCGCCGTCGGGGCCAGCGGCATCGAAACCCTGCTCGAGGTCACGATCGCGCTCGCTGCCGCCGGCGCCACTGCACACGAGCTCGCCACGATCGCTCCTGGCGAGGCGCCCGAACCGCTGCGCTCCGCCCTCGCGCCGGCAGTGCATCGCGTCGGGCTCGGCATGACGATCCCCGTTGCCTTCGCCGGGCTCGAGGTCGTCGAGCAGTCACCGCAGCTCGACGGCTGGCTCCACGCCATCTGTGCTGCCGCGGAACTCGGAGCGCCCACTGGCGACGTGCTCGCGCAGCTGCTGCGCGATGCCCGTGCTGCTCGCCGCGAGCAGCTTCGTTCGATCGCCCAGACCGCCGGGCCACGCATGCAGCTCGCGCTCGTGCTGCTCGTCGTGCCCGGCGTGATGTGGCTGATGCTGCTCGCCACCGTCGGCGGTCTCGTGCGCCAGCTTCAGGCCGGTGGCGTCATGTGAGCCGCTCGCGCGCGGCACGCCGCCGCAGCACCCCGGACAGGACGATCCCCGCCACGATCGCCCCGAGCGAGCCGAGCGCCTCGTCCCCGAGCGTGTCCTCGTACGCCGTGTCGAGCTCGGTGCCGTGCCGGATGAACGTGTACCACTCACCGAGCTCCCACACGATCGCAAGCAGCGCGCCCGCGCCCGCGGTGGCCACCGCGAGCAGCCATCGCGGCGCCACGCCACCCGCCCCGCGCGCCAGGCAGAGCCCGACCCCGAAGCTGAGCGTCACCCAGTTGGCAAAGTGGTTCGCGTCGTCCCACCACACGAGCGTGTCGTACAGGTCGAGCGTGTTGCCTGTCACGTCGACGAGGAAGCCCCACATCACGAACGCCGTCGCATCCCATGGCACAGGCGAGCGCACCCCGCGCACGTGCGCGATCAGCTTCCACGCGATCGGCAGGGCCAGCATCATGAGCGGATAGGCGATGAGTCGTGTCCCGAACGCCTTGCCCTCGAACTGGCGCAGGTCGAGCAAGCCACCCGCTGCCAGCTGCGCCACCGTGAGGGCGAGGATCACGAACGCCGCGAGGCGCCATGGACGCTGGGACTGCGGGGCGGGCTGCATCGCGCCATCCTAGGTGTGGCGGCGGTCGGGCAACTACGATGTGCCTCGAGCATGAGCGCCGTCCCGCCCGCCATCCGCGAACACGTCGACCGACAGCGCAAGGCGCTGCCGGAGGAGCCGGGTGTGTACCTGTTCCACGACACGGCTGGCAACGTGCTGTACGTGGGCAAGGCCAAGAACCTGCGCAAGCGCGTGAACTCGTATTTCACGAAGGCGCTCGATGCCCGCAAGCACGCCATGGTGCTGCGCATCGCCGACATCGAGATGTTCTCGGTGTCGAGCGAGCAGGAGGCGCTCAGCTTCGAGGATCGCCTCATCAAGCGGCACCGGCCGCCCTTCAACGTGATGCTGCGCGACGACAAGTCGTACCCCTACATCGCCGTGACCACCGGCGACGATTACCCGCGCGTGCTGTTCTCGCGCGAGCGCAAGCGACGCCCCGGTACCAAGTACTTCGGCCCCTACACGTCGGCCAAGCGCGTCCGCGCCACCCTCGACCTGCTCAACCGGATCTTCCCGTACCGCCCCTGCGAGGGCTCGCAGCCCGGTCGACAGTCCGGCACGCCGTGTCTCGACTACCACATCCAGCGATGCGCTGCGCCCTGCGTCGGCTATGTCAGTCGCGAGGACTACGCCGCGATCATCGACGACGTGTGCTGCGTGCTCAAGGGGCAGGTCAAGCCGGTGCGCGACCGCATGACACTGCAGATGCAGGCAGCGTCCGCCGCGCTCGAGTTCGAGCAGGCTGCACGGATCCGCAACCGCCTCGCCGACCTGCAGCAGGTCGCACTGCTCCAACAGACGGAGCGCCCCGGCGAAGGATCCTTCGACGTGCTCGGCGTCGAGGTCGGCGAGGAGCTCGCCAACGTGCAGCTGCTCCAGGTCCGCGAAGGCACGCTCCATGACCGTCGCTCCACCTTCCTCGAGCACGTCGCCGGGCTGTCACCCGGTCGCGTGCTCGCCCAATTCGCGCTCGCCCACTACATGCCCGGTCGCCCGGTGCCTGCCCAGCTGATCGTCGCCGACGGCGTGCTCGATGCCGAGGACACCGCGATGCTCGAGGAGGAGCTCGGCCTGCTGCGCAACTCGAACGTCGAGGTGCGCAGCGCGCAACGCGGCGAGAAGCGGCGCCTCGCCGAGCTCGCCGCGCGCAACGCGCTGCACGCGCTCACCTACGACTCGATGCGTGAGCGCACCAAGCTCGAACGTCGCGCGATGGCACTCGAGGAGCTGCGCGACGCCCTCGACCTCGAGAGCCTGCCGCTGCGCATCGAGTGCTTCGACATCTCCAACCTGCAGGATGAGAGTCCTGTCGCGTCGATGACGGTGCTCGAGGATGGACGGCCGCGCAAGGACCACTACCGCAAGTTCGCGATGCGCTACGACGGTGGCCAGGACGATTTCGCGATGATGCACGAGGTGATCACGCGCCGGTTCTCGCGCCTCGCCAAGGCGATCGAGGCGAGCGCCACGCGCAACGCCGCCGACGAGCTCGCCGACGCGGCAGCCGTGCCGGGCGACGGCGAGGCGGCAGTGACGGCCGAGGATGCCATCGAGCAGGGCGAGCGCGCCGACGTGCGCGAGATCTCCCCGGAGGATGGCGGCGGCCACGACGAGAGCTTCCGCAGCATGCCGAACCTCGTCATTATCGACGGTGGCAAGGGTCAGCTCGGCGCAGCCGTGGCCGCACTGCGCGAGCTTGGGGTGGAACGCGTTCCCGTGGTGTCGCTCGCCAAGCAGGAGGAGCTGGTCTTCGTGCCGGGCCGCCCGCACCCCGTCGTGCTCGAGCGCCAGTCGCCGTCGCTCCACCTGGTCCAGCGCATCCGTGACGAGGCGCACCGATTCGCGGTCGGCTACCACCGCACGCGCCGGTCGCAGGACGCGCGCACCGGGCGCGGCAGCGTGCTCGACACGCTCGAGGGCGTCGGCGATGCGCGTCGGCGCGCCCTCTTGACCTTCTTCGGATCCCCCGACCGCGTCGTGGGGGCCTCGCTCGAGGAGCTCGAAGCGGTGCCCGGGCTGCCGGGCAAGGTCGCGCGTCGCATCCACGAGCAGCTCAACCGCCTGGGCGGCGGTGCGATCGGCGCCGATGCGCTCGGTCAGGCCCCCGAGAAGCCCTCGCCTTCAGGCCCGTCGTAGCGGTCACTGACGCAACCGCTCGCACCCTGCGTGAAATCGTGATCGTTCCGTCGTCGATAGACCGGCGGGACACGTATGGGCCGGGGACGCCCAGAAGCGGGGGATGAGTTGAGCAACATCACGGCGCCAGGCGAACGCGACTCAGCGCGCCTGCTCCAGGTCGGCAACAGTCGGCGTGCGGCGGTGCTCGCGAAGCGCGACGCCGAGCTGCAGGCTGCCTACTCCCGCTACACGGCGAATCGAGCCCTGGGCGATCGTCTCGAGGAATCGCGAGCGCGCAGCTCGGCTGCTGGTTCGCAGCACGGACTGCTCGTCGGGCTCGGGGTTTCCACGGCCGTCGTGGCGGGCGCGGCGCTCGTGGCGCAGCGGATGGGCAAGTTCTCGCCGTGGATCGTGGGCGGCGGCGCGGTGGCGATCGCGATCGGCGGATTCCTCGGCTTCGAAATCGGCGGCCTGCCGAAGCTCGCCAGCGGAGAGATTCCGAGCCTCGGTCCCACGGGACCACGGATCCGCCAGATGGAGACGGACCTCGGGACACTTCGTTCGAATGCGCGTGAGCCGCTCGAGAAGCACTTCCCGACAGCAGAAGCGATGACCGGGTATGGCAATGCCACGGGTCTCGACCAGATCGTCGGGCGTGCATTCGACGCGTTCGACCACAACCACGACGGTCGCATCTCCCTCCGCGGTGCCGCGCGGACCCCTGCCGACGAGACCATCCGATTCGACGGCGGTGGGCCCGCGACGAATGACCGGGAGCGCACCACGAAGCTCACGAAGGAGCTGCTCGACGGTCGCGACGTGTCGCTGACCGAAGCCGACGTGTCCGGGGATGGCGCGATCGATCGCGAGGAGCTGGCGGGAGCGATCGTCGACCTGCAGGCGATCCGGTCGAAGACGACCCAGTCGCTGGCCGGCGGCGCGGCCACCCAGGACGACGACTACGACGACTACGAGCTCGAGCCGGAGTACGTGCCGCGTCCTCGCTGAATCATGGCTCAGATGCCGGAGAAGCTCTCGCCATCCGGCCCGACGTAGCCGCCGGAGTCGCTGGCACCACCGTCACTGACGAACCGCTGGCCGTCCGGCCCTGCCCACTCGTCGGCCGCGCCGCGGGTCGGATTGCCGAGCGCGTCGAGCTCGACGCCGTCCACGACGGTTGAGGACGAGGGTGACGTCGACTCGTCGCTGTGCGCGGACCCTGCGTGCTCGGCGGCGTGCACCGTGGGCCGGCGGAGGGATCGCTCGCCTGCCGCACTCCCGAGCCGTGTCGCGACCTCCGCGTCGAACACATGGTCGGCGAGGATCGTGCGCGCATCCGGGCCCAGGCTGGACCCGCGCTCGAGCAGGGCGACCGCATCCCGGAGATGACGGACCGCGTGGCCCGCGTAGCGGTTGAAGGTCCCCTCGAGCACGTTCGTGGAACCAAGCGATGCGGCGCCCGCGACGGCGTCCTGTGCATGGCCCAGCGCGCTGGTGAGCAGGCGTGCGGTGCCGGCGGGCGGGTTCGTGTGCGACTGCAGGCGCTGCTGCGCGGCCTGGGTGTCGGTCGCGGCGCGCTGGAGCGAGCCGAGCACGTCACGGTTTGCGCTGAGGGCCTGGGGCGGGAGGGAGGAGAGCTGCATGCCTGCTCCCTCGGTAGAGCGTTGCAGCTGGCACCGCCACGGCGGGGTGGTGGCCGCGGGTGGGCAGCTCGGCGGCCCATCCCTGCCACGCGACCGAGGGGCCGGTCGCCGTCCTCATGACGGCGGCCGACCCCTCGGGTGGAGCGGGGTGTCAATGTCGATCAGCGTGCTGCACCGCGCGAGGGCTGGTCGCCACGATGGCGGCGGACCATGAAGCCGGCGAGCAGTGCGAGCGCGGCGAATACGACCAGCAGCCCGAGCGAGCGACCCGTGAAGGGGAGCGAGCCGAGGTTGCCGTCGTCTGCGGTCGCGGCGACCTGCTCGGACGCCGGGCTGTCGGACGCGCCGGCGACCGCAGTGTTGCCAGTGCCGTTGCCGCCGCTCGCTCCGCCGGTGGCCGTGTCGGTGCCGGTGCCGTTGGCAGCCCCCGGGCCGGTGGTGCCATCGACGCCGTTGGCACCATTGGCACCGTTCGCGCCGTTGGCGCCGTCAGCGCCAGCTGCACCCGTCGCGCCGGTAGCGCCCGTCCCGCCGGTGCCACCAGCCCCACCGGTGCCGCCAGTGCCGCCGGTGCCGCCGGTGCCGGTGTCACCGCCGCCAGGAGCGGTCAGGCCCGAGGGGCAGCCGGCAGCCGGTGCCGGGATGATGTCGCCGGTGTGGTGCCGATGGCCGTTCAGTCCGTTGACACTGATCGTGATCCGCACGAAGGGGTTCTTGGACGAGCCCGTTCGGTGGCAGATGGTGATCTTGGCCGGAGCAGGATGGCTGCCTGAACCCGGGTTCGTGCTGCCGTGGCTCGGCTTGGGCGTGGTCGGCTTGGCAGGCTTCGGCGTCTCCGGCGTGGCGGGCTTCGGCGTCGCGGGCTTGGCCGGCTTCGGCTTGGCGGGCTTGGCGCCACCACCGCAGTTGCCGTTGTTGTCGTCTTCGCGATCGTCGTCGTTGCCACAGCCGTTGTTGCCGTCCTTGTCGTCCGAGACGCCACCCTGTCCACCGGGCTTGTCGAGGCCGCCGTTGGAAGCGCCGTCTGGATCGCTCTGGGAAGCACCCTGCGTGGCACCGTTGCCGCCGCCTCCCTTGGCCAGCGCCATGCCTGGCGCCGCGATTCCGGCGGCGATGAGCAGTGCGGCGAGCAGGGTGAGCAGCGCCCACCGTCGTCCCACCGTGTTGTTGAACGTTGTCGACATGCTGATCTCTCCTGGTTGAGCGGGAAGGAATGAAGCGAGGGGCGATCACCTCGTCGCAGAGAAATCCCCTGCTCGCGGACCATAATCCGCAGCTTTTCGAACCGGGCTACAACATCTCGCAGGTTCGCGGGCCTGCTTCGAATCTGCGACGATGAACAGATGGTGTCGACTGACATGTGCTGGTACGCCGCTGCGACCTCGTGGGGCATCCTGGGCGTCGCTGAACGCGCGGGAGACATCGTTGCGATCCGTCCGCCGAGCGACACCCCGGCGACTGACACGCCGGCGCTCGACGACGTGTCAGTCGCGCCCGCCGCAGTGCAGGACCTCGTCACACGCCTGCGGCGATATCTCGACGGCGAGGCGGTTGAACTCGCCTCGCATGCCGACCTGGCGCGCTGGCTGGACGCGGCCGGCATCACCGGCTTCCACCGCGACGTCGCGATCACCCTGTTCGGGATCCCGCGCGGCGTCACGATCTCCTACGGCGAGTTGGCGACGCTCGCCGGTCGACCGGGCGCGGCCCGCGCCGTCGGCACTGCATGCGCCCAGAACCCGCTGCCGATACTCGTCCCGTGCCACCGCGTCGTCCATGCGGGCGCACGACGGGGCGACGTCGGCAGCTACGGGGCCGCCAGCGGTGCCGAGTACAAGCGACGCCTGCTCATGCTCGAGGACGCCGCGCTCGTGCGGGCGCGCCCGACCTGACCGGGGCCGCTTGGTGGAGCGACCGGCGGGTGGCCCCTTTTCGACGTGCATGCGTGAAAACCCCTGCAAACACGTCGACGTGTCGCGATGAATCTGCAGAAATCTCTTGACGCGATGGGGCCATGGGCTGACCTTGGAGCGACACGTCGCGGCCTCCGTGGTCGCCCATTCATCTACCAGGAGCACCAATGAAGTTTGCAGCACTCATCTCAACGAAGCTCGGCAAGAGCATCCTGACGCTCACCGCCATCTCGGCATTGGGTACCGTCGGCGCCCTGTCGACCTTCGCCGGCCTCGCGGATTCCGCGACACTCCCGGCCGTTGCCGTCGTCAAGGGCGGAACGCTCGACATCGATGCGTCGGGCAACCTCGTCTCGAGCGACCTGTCGGACATCGCCAACATGAAGCCGGGCGAATCGCTGAGCGCGGACATCCTCGTGAAGAACAAGGGCAAGGTCCGAGCCGTCACCTCGGTGACCGGCGCGTTCACGTCGAGTGGCTGCTTCTCCTACACGCTCAAGGACGGCGCCGACACGCTTCTCGCGGGCTCTGGTAACGCCGACGTGGCCACCATCGCAGCGGGCGCGTCCAAGACGCTCACCCTCACGGTGACCGAGGGCGAGTGCCAGTCGGCTACAGGCGACAATGCCGTGGCTCCCGAAGCATCGCTCAGCCTCAAGTTCGACGCGGTCCAGGCGACCGGCAAGGGCTGATCCACCTGATCCACGCTCGG
>JAOPYU010000022.1 GCA_025964455.1 Thermoleophilia bacterium
TCGACACCGGACATCCGCGGGTGTGCAACATGCTCATGCACTCCAACAACCGGTCGCGCTTCCTCACCGAGGCCGCCGGCGGCGTGGAATTCCGCACGTACGTCACCCTGCGGCTGCAGGCATAGGCGACGGATGGCGCAGCCGCGGGTAGGCATCACCAGATGAACCTCGCCGACCACACCCCCCTCGCGTCCGACCACGCCGACGCCAACGTCGCACGCCTCTTCGTGGAGCTGCTCGACACCGTCGCCGACAAGCCGGCCTTCCTGCGGCTGGACGATGCGGGCCGGACCGACCAGGTGATCACCTTCGAACGGCTCCACCAGCTCGTGGGCTCGGTGGCCGGCGGCCTGCGCGAGCGCGGCATCGGCCGTGGCAGCCGCGTCGTGGTGTTCGTGCCGATGAGCATCGAGCTGTACGTGACGCTGCTCGCCGTGCTGCGGCTCGGCGCGGTGGCGACGTTCATCGAGCCGTGGGGCGGACGCACGATGATCGAGCAGGCGGCGCAGCTCGTGGATGCCGACGCATTCATCGGCATCCCCAAGAGCTTCCTGCTGCGGGCGATGAGCCCGGCGCTGCGCCGCGTCGACATCGCGATCACGACGGGCACACGCCGGATCCCGGGCGCGGAGCGCTTCAGCGAGCTGCTCACCACACCCGCGGGCAAGGTCGTCAGCGACGTCGCTCGGATGGATCCGGACGAGCCCGCGCTCGTCACGTTCACCACCGGCTCCACGGGCACGCCCAAGGGAACCAACCGCACCCACGAGATCCTGCTCGCCCAGCACCATGCGCTCGCGCGTCAGGTCGAGGATGCCGAGCACGCACGCGTGTGGACGAACCTGCCGGTCGTCGTGCTCCACAACATCGGGCGCGGGGTGGAGACGATCCTGCCGCCCGACAAGATCGGGCAGGACCCGATGCCCGACCCCAAGCGCTTCCACCAGCTGGTCTCAAGATCAGGTGCCACCATCCTCGCGCTCAGCCCTGCGCCGCTCAGGCAGCTGGGTCGTGCGCCCGGCCGCACGCCGCTCACCTCCGTCGAGCGCGTCTACACGGGTGGCGGTCCGGTCACACCGCAGCTGCTCGATGCCGCCCGCGCGGTGCTCCCCAATGCCCGGATCACGGCGCTCTACGGCTCCACCGAGGCCGAACCGATCGCGCACGCCTCTGCCGAAGAGGTGCTCGCCCGGCGCGGCGCGATGCGCGAGCACGGCGGCATCTTCGTGGGCCACGACGTCAGTGACGTGGAGCTGCTCATCGTGCGCGTGGAGCGCGGACCCATCGTCCTGGAGCCCGGCACGTCGATCCGCGACTGGGCCGTCGCAGACGGAGCTCCCGGTGAGGTGATCGTCGCCGGCGACCACGTCAATCGCGAGTACTGGCAGAACCCCGACGCCGTGCGCGAGAACAAGGTCACCGACGAGCACGGGCGCATCTGGCACCGCACCGGTGACATCGCGCGCCGCGACGAGGACGGCGGGATCTGGCTGCTCGGGCGGCGCGGGGGCGGCTGGACCATGGGCGGCCGGCGCTTCTGGGCGCTCGAGCTGGAGACCCCGATCACCGACCTGCCCGAGGTCGAGCGCGCCGCCATCTGCATGCCGAAGTTCACGGGATCCGACCGCGAGTTCAAGAATGCGAGCGCCGTGCTCGCCGTCGAGCCCGCGGAGGGCTTCGACCGGCGCGACGCACGCGACGCCGCGGTGCGCTCGCTGCGGGAGCGCGGCCTCGCAGCCCAGGTCGAGGTGCGCTCGCTCAAGAAGATCCCGGTCGACAAGCGACACGCCACCAAGATCGACGTCGCCGCGCTCCAGGACAAGCTCAAGCCGGAGAATCAAGATGACTACTGAGGTGCCCCGTGCGTGACCGGTTCACCGTGCTCGTCGGGCTCGTCACGATCGCCTGCGGCGTGCTCTGGATGGTCGGCCTCGCCACTGACGTGGAGATCCCCTGGGAGTGGGTGCTGCCCGTGGCGCTCGTCGCCATCGGAGCGCTCCTGGTGTTCGGCCGGTCCGACCCGGGCAACGGGGCTCCCCCATCGCAGTTCGAACGCGACGACGCCCCGCGGGTGCCGTAGCTACTGCGAGACCGAGAGCGCCTCGAGCGCCTCGCGGTCCTCGATCACGATGCGCCGGCGGCGCGTGCCGAGGATGCCCTGCTTCTTGAGGGCACTCATGAGTTCCGCGACGGTCTCGCGGGTGGCACCGCACATCTCCGCGATGTCAGCCTGCGTGAAGGTCTTGTTGACGATGCGCCCGCCGCCGAGCGTCGGGTGTCCGTAGCGCTCGTCGAGCTCGAGGATGGTCCGGGCCAGGCGACGCCGCACGCTCCAGAACGCGACTTCCTCGGCGAGCTCGGTGGTGCGCTGGAGGCGCTGGCCCACGAAGCGCAGCAGGTTGAGTCCCACGAGCGGGACCTCGCCGATGAGCACCTCGAGGTGGCCGGCCGGCATGACGCACAGCTGGCAGTGCTCGTCGGCCTCCGCGTAGACGCCGGCGTGGTTCTGCCCGATCAGGCGGCTCTCGCCGAACACCGCGCCCCGGTCGAGGACCGCGATCGTGAGCTGCTTGCCCTCGGGGGTGCGCCGGTACAGGCGCACGCGCCCTTCCTTGAGGAAGTAGATCGTCCCGGGCGTGTCCTCGGGGGAGAAGAACACCTTGCCCCGCTCGCACTGCGTGACCGAGGTGAGCGCGTCGACGCGCTGCATCTGCGCGTCGGTGAGCCCGCCGAAGATCTCGCTCTCCTCGAGCAGGTCCTGCTTGATCACCGCCGACGACCGCTCGGGAGCGGTCGTATCGTCGGGGAGGCTGAATGCGTCGGGGACCATCGTGAGCGAGTTCATGCCCTGATGGTGCACCGATCGCACCTCGCGCGCTGTCGGCGCGCCGACATTCCGCACGACCGGCGCTACGGAACGCGCTGGACGGTCCCGCCGATGCGGGGGCGGATGATCGCGACATAGGCCGCGGCGGCCAGGACGCCGCCCACGACGGGCGCGACGAGCCAGACGTAGGCGTTGTCCCACGTGCCGGAGTAGAGCGCGGGCCCGAACCACCGCGTGGTCGCGAGCGCGGGCCCGTTCTCGGGTCCGAGCAGCAGCAGGCTCGCCGTGACGGCGATGCCGATCGGCAGGCCGGCCACGCGGAACCAGGCCCCGTCGCGATCGAGTCCCACTCCCCAGACGGTCCACAGGAGCAGGAAGGAACCGACCGCGACCAGCACGAGTGCCTGCAGGGAGTCCTGGCCCTCGGCGAAGCTCGGGACCGCGGCTTCCATCTGGGCGCCGGACAGGTCGAGGCCGAATGCCACGACCGCAGCGCCGACCCATGCGCCCACGAGCTGTGCGAGCACGAAGAGCGCGCCCTCCTGCGCCGACTTGAGCCGGAACAGGACCGTGGTGAGCGTGATCACCGGATTGAAGTGACCGCCCGACACGTGCCCGGTCGCGGTGAGCATCGCGGCGATCACCAGCCCGTGGGCGACCGCCACCGCGGTGAAGCTGCCGGTCGTGACCGCGCTGCCGATGCCGACCGCGACGAGCGCTGCCGATCCGACGAACTCTGACGCGAGGCGTGCCCCGAGCGGTGATTCGATGACCATGGGTGCCTCGTCAGACGGTGTCGGGCGCAGCCGCCGGGCCGGCCAGGCGCGGCTTCACGCCGTACAGGTAGGCGGCGCCGGCGAGGACCGCACCGACGAGGGGCCCGACGATCCAGACCCACGCGTCGTCCCAGGTGCCGGAGACGAGGGCGGGGCCGAACCAGCGGGCCGGGTTGAATGCCGCCCCCGTCATCGGTCCCACCATGAGGATTCCCGAGGTGATGGCGAGCCCGATGGGCAGGCCGGCAACCTTGAAGAACGCGCCGTCGCGATCGACCGCCACGGCGAAGATCACCCACACGAGCAGGAAGGTCCCGGCGACCTCGAGCAGCAGGCCCTGCCCGCCGCCCAGCCCCTGCGCCAGCTGCGGCGTCGTGCCCGCGAGCTTGTCGGCGTCGATGTCGAACCCGACCACGACCAGCAGCGAGCCGAGCACGCCGGCAGCGAGCTGGGTGACGATGTAGGCGACCGCCTCGGCGGGCGGCATCTGCCGGAGCGCGAGCATCGCGGCCGAGACGGCCGGGTTGAAGTGCGCACCGGAGACGTGACCGACCGCGCTCACCATGATGGCGATCACGAGCCCATGGGCGAACGCCACGGCGAGCAGGTCGCCGCCGTTGAGGATCACGGCGACGCCGACGGCCACCAGGAAGAAGGTGCCGACGAACTCGCACAACAGCTTGGACCCGAGCGAATGGACGGTGGTCACGGCGGCGACTCCTCGAGACTGGGTGCTCCACGCCCGGGCGCGGAAGGAACCGCACGAGCCTAGGGCGTCGGGCGGACTCCGCCATGGCGTCCGCGCAACTGCGCACTCGCTTCGTTGAGGCCCACGACCTCGAGCGTGGTGCCACGCGCCGCATACCGCGTCTCGATGGCGTCGAGCGCCGCGACGGCGGAGGTGTCCCACAGGTGCGCGCGCCGCATGTCGACCACGACGCGTTGGGGGTCGCCGGCGTAATCGAACGCCGTGATGAACTCGCGGTCGGACGCGAAGAACAGCTCGCCCTCGACGACGTAGGTCCGGGTCGTCCCATCCGCGTCCAGCGTCGAGGTGACGTCGACGAGGTGCGCGACCCGCCGCGCGAACAGCACCATCGCGACGATCACGCCACAGGCCACGCCGAGGGCGAGGTTGCCCGTGGCGACGGTCACGGCGACCGTCACGACCATGGTCGCGGTCTCGCCTGCGGGAAGCCGGCGGATCGTCCGCGGCGCGATGCTGTGCCAGTCGAACGTGGAGACCGACACCAGGATCATCACCGCCACGAGCGCCGCCATGGGGATCACGGCGACCACCTCGGCCAGCACGAGCACCAGCACGAGCAGGAAGGCACCGGCGCTGAAGGTCGACAATCGCGTACGGGCACCGCTCGCCTTCACGTTGATCATGGTCTGGCCGATCATCGCGCAGCCCGGCATCCCGCCGAACAGCCCGGTCACGACGTTGGCGATGCCCTGCCCGCGAGATTCGCGGTCCTTGTCGGATCCCGTCTCGGTGATGTCGTCGACGAGCCGCGCCGTCAGCAGCGATTCCAGCAGCCCCACCGCGGCGAGCGTGAACGCGTACGGCAGCAGGATGCGGAGCGTCTCGAAGGTCATCGGCACGCCCGGGATGCCGAGGACCGGGAGCGTCGTCGGCAGCTCCCCCTGGTCGCCGACGGTGGGCACCCCCATCCCCACGGTGACGGTGAAGATCGTCAGCAGGACGATCGCGACGAGCGGGGATGGCACGACACGCGTCAGGCGCGGCCACGTGTAGATGACGACGAGCCCGGCGGCGACGAGCGGATACACCTCGACCGGCACGTCGGTGAGGTAGGGCAGCTGCGCGAGGAAGATGAGGATGGCGAGCGCGTTCACGAACCCGGTCATCACCGATCGCGGGACGAACCGCATGACGCGGGCTATGCCGAGCAGCCCGAGCGTGATCTGGATGGCGCCGGCCAGGATCGTTGCGGCGACGAGGTACTCGGCTCCGTGGTCGCGCACCAGCGACACGACCACGAGCGCCATCGCGCCGGTGGCCGCGGAGATCATCGCCGGCCGCCCGCCACAGATCGCGATCGTCACCGCCATGGTGAACGACGCGTACAGACCGAGCCGCGGGTCGACGCCGGCGATGAGCGAGAAGGAGATCGCCTCCGGGATGAGCGCGAGCGCCACGACGAGCCCTGCCAGCAGCTCCGTCCGCAGCATGCCCGGCGAGCGCACCAGCGCCCGCGCTCGGTCGCCGATCGACGCGGCCGGGGGTGTCGGATAGGGGGACATCGATCCTGAACCGTACCCGATCCGACACGGATAACCGGCTGCATCCGACGGCCACGCTTACGTGTGGGCAAGCCCCACGCACGACGCAGGCACGCCCCGCCGCACGTCATGCAGCCCCGGAGGTTCGTACAATGCTCCCGATGACCGCTGGTCCCAATCGCGCCCGAGCTGGTGCCGCCCGTCGTGGCGGGCGTCCAGACGCGGACTTCTACAAGAAGCGGTCGCTGCCGGCAGCCCCTGCCGACGACGCCGCGCGTGAGCTGAGTGCGACAGTGGACGCGGTCGTGTTCGCGAACACCGACGGCAGCTTCTGCATCCTGCGCGCGATCGACGAGCGCGACGAGAAGGTCGTGCTCAAGGGCCCCCTCGCCCACGTGCACGTGGGCGAGCACCTGCGCTGCCAGGGACGCTGGCAGGAGCACACCGAGCACGGCTGGTCCTTCCAGGTCGAGCATGCCGAGGCGACGCAGCCCCACACGCTCGTGGGCATCACCGCCTACCTCGAGTCGAGCGTCCACGGCATCGGCCCGATCTGGGCGCGGGCGATCGTGCAGACCTTCGGCGAGGACACGTTCGACACGATCGACAACGATCCCAACGAGCTGTTCAAGGTACGGACCCCCTCGGGCCGCAAGATGAGCGCGAAGCAGATCCGCGAGATCCTCTCCAAGTGGGAGGAGGCGCGGGCGGTGCGGCGGGTGATGGTCTTCCTCAGCTCGCACGGCGTGACGACGGGCATCGCCTCCAAGATCTTCAAGCAGTACGGCGACGCGGCCCTCGAGCGGCTCACCGAGGATCCGTACTGCATGGTCGAGATCCGCGGCATCGGCTTCAAGATCGCCGACCGCATCGCCCGCAACATGAACGTCCCGCTCGAGAGCCCGCGGCGCCTGCAGGCGGGCATCGTGTTCTGCCTCCAGGAGGCCGAGGGGCAGGGGCACTGCTTCCTGGGCGACGAGGAGCTGGCCGCGGAAGTGCGGCGCAACCTGTTCTTCGACGGGCTCGACGGCGGCTACGAGGACGCGCCGGTCGGCGAGGACATCGCCCGGCTCGACTCGATCGTCGAGGCGCAGCTGGGCGACCTGGTCCGTGACAAGAAGCTCGTCATGGACATCACCGACGACGGACGGCGCTACTACCTGCCCGAGTTGTTCTGGACCGAGCAGCGCCTCGCGCGCAACGTCCGGGAGCTGCTGTCGACGCTCCCGTCGGTCGACGTCGCGCCCCCAGAGCGTCCGACGAGCGGCGACTTCGTCCCCAATGATGGCCAGTGGCAGGCGATCGAGCACGCGCTCTCGTCGCGCATCTCGCTCATCACGGGCCTGCCGGGTACCGGCAAGACCACGCTCGTGAAGCTGCTGCTGCAGGTGATCGACGAGGCCGACCTGCTCATCGACGGGGAGCAGGAGCGCTACGTGATGGCCTCGCCGACGGGCAAGGCGGCGCGCCGGCTGCAGGAGGCGACGGGCGCGAAGGCGCAGACGATCCACCGGCTCCTGCAGTGGGCGCCGTCCGAGGGCGGCTTCCTCCACGACGAGGAGAACCCGATCACGGCGCGGTTCATCATCGTCGACGAGACCTCGATGGTCGACCTGCGGCTCGCCGATGCGCTGCTGCGCGCGGTAGGTCCGACCTCGCATCTGGTCCTCGTCGGTGACGCCGACCAGCTGCCGCCCGTCGGCGCGGGCAAGGTCTTCGACGACCTCATCGAATCGGGCTGCGTCCCGAGCGTGCGCCTCACGGAGATCTTCCGCCAGGCGGCGCGCTCGATGATCGTGCGCAACGCCCACCGCATCGTGGCAGGCGAGCCGACCTTCAAGAACCGGACCGAGGCGAGCGTGGAGCTCGGCGTCGCCCCGGAGGACCTCGACGACGACTTCTTCTTCGTGCACCGCGAGGATCCGGACGACGTGGCCCGGACGATCGTGGAATTCGCGGCGGAGCGAATCCCGAAGAAGTACGGACTCGATCCCATGCGCGACGTGCTCGTGCTGGCCCCGATGAAGAAGGGTCCGTGCGGGCTGGAGGTGCTCAACTCGCGCCTCCAGTGGCGCCTCAACAAGGACGGTCGAAAGCTCGGGGTCAAGGACCTGCGCGTCGGGGATCGCGTCATCCAGACGCGCAACAACTACGACCTCGAGGTGATGAACGGCGAGGTCGGCGTGCTGCGCGAGTGGGACGCCGAGGACGGCATCGCGACGATCGACATCTCCGGCGACGAGCGGACCGTCGAGGTGCCGCGCAACCAGCTCGACAGCTTCATGCTCGCGTATGCGATCAGCGTGCACCGCTCGCAGGGCTCACAGGCCCCGGCCGTGATCTGCGCGGTGGCAACGAGCCACTGGATCATGCTGACGCGGTCCCTCGTGAACACCGCGGTCACCCGCGCGCAGAAGCTGTGCGTCTGCGTCGGGCAGACCAAGGCGATGCGCCACGCCGTGCGCACCGTCGATTCACGGACCCGTAACGCCGCGCTGGGCGAGCGCGTGCGCGCCGGCGGGGCTCCGACGCCCACGGTCCGGGCCGTGGCGCCGGTCGACCCGTTCGCGGGCGAATCCGTCATCGGCGGACTCGCCGACATCGACTGACGTCAGCCGCGTGCGTACCACTCCTGCCGCGCCCGGATGATCGCCGGAAAATCCGCGTCGGCGACCCCGTCGAGCCGGCGTGACAGCGCGCGCATGACGCCGATCGACAGGAACACCCATGCCTCCGCGCGCGGGTCGAGCTCGGGTGCGATCCCGCCGGCGTCGCGTGCCCGCTCGAGCATCGCGGCGATGTAGGCGTGCAGCTCGCGGGTGAAGGCCACCACGCGCGGCTTCGCCTTCGGGTCGTCGGCGACGTCCGTCATGGCGTGCAGCCACAGCCGCGAGTTGTCGCGCTCATCCTCGAGCGCGGCGAAGCCTGCCTCGGCGATGCGCGGGAGCCACCGCGCGGGATCGGGCTCCAGTTCGAGGATCGCATCCCAGCGCGCGCGAAGGTCGTCCCAGGTCTGGTCGAGGCACGCCGAGTACAGGTCGGCCTTGCCCTTGAAGTGGTGGTACAGGACCGGCTCGGTGATCCCGGCCTCGCGCGCGATGGCGGCGGTGGTCGAAGCGGCGTAGCTGCCCCGCGCGAACACGCCCATCGCGGCATCGAGGATCGACGCTCGGCGCTCGGCGCCGGTCATGCGCGGGCTTCGACGCCCGCCGGTGGTCGTGGACATGCGTCCGCTCCGTTCTCGTACTTAGTAACCACTATAGGTGGGATTCGCGATCGCGCAAGGCGGGGTCGGCGCTCGTAGTGGCGCGACGCAGCGCGTCCGTGCCGAGCTCTTCCGCGACCTGGTCGGCGATCCGCGTCGCCCACGCGACCCGCCCCTGCATGCCTCGAGGCATCTCCAGCTCGCGTGCCACGTGTTCAAGTGCGGCCGCGAGCCGTGGCTCAGCCGGCATGCGGATGCGCTCGGCCGCGTGCATCGCCGCGTGCCAGGCGAGCGTCCGCGCGATGTCGAAGGCATCGCCGATGGCCGTCGCCGGCAGCCGGAGGATGAGCCCGACGGACATCTGCACGACGGTGCCGGACGGGCCCGGCACGAGCCCCATCGCCGCCACACGGCGTCCGGGCGGCGTCCCCCGCGCCGCCCGGATCGCACCGTGGCTGGTTGTCGCTCGAGGAAAATCTGCGCCCCCGCGCTGCTCCCCGTCCCTGTTCCCCTCTGTCCCCTCGGCCCCCTCTGCTTCCCGCGTGGCGACAGCCCCTCCGGCCACCACCACCTCGATGCGCGCGCCCCCCGCGTCGAGCACCTGCAGCAGCACCTCCCCCGTCGACGTGAACGCGGCGAGGTCCCACCCTGCCGCGATCCGCGTCGCCACTCGATCCCGCTCCCCCTCCGGCAGGCACGGCACCGCGACGGACGGAAGCTCGACCACTGCGCCCGCGAACCTGGCGATCCCCTCGACCAGTCCCTCCACGCCCGTCCCATGCGTCTCGCTGCGTCCCATGCCATCTCCCCGACGACTACTATCGTGCCCACTAAGGTAGCGGCTACTAAGTTAGCTACTACTAAGGGTATCGCCACGGGGGTCCCGGTTGTTTCACCGCTAGGCTGCATCCACATGTTCGAGCAGCTGCAGCCCATCCTCCCGTGTACCGCCGACGCCCCCGACGGCGTGCTCCGCATCGGCGGCGTGGCCGCCACCGAGCTCGCGGAGGCGTACGGCACGCCGGTCATCGCGTACGACCGCCAGCACCTGGAGCGATCCGCACGCGCCTGGACCGACGCCTTCGCGGCGCACACGCCCGGCGCCCTCGTCGCCTACGCCTCGAAGGCGTTCTCCAGCGTCGGGATGCTGGCACTGCTCGGCGAGCTCGGGCTGGGCGCGGACGTCGCGTCCGAGGGCGAGCTGCGCGTCGCGATCCGAGCCGGGATCGACCCGGCGCGCATCGTGGTGCACGGCAACAACAAGTCCGAGGCGGAGCTCGCGGCAGCGGTCGACGCCGGAGTCGGACTCATCGTGCTCGACGCACCCGACGAGCTCGAACTGCTCGCCGCCATCGCGATCGACCGGGGCCGCACGCAGGACGTGCTCGTGCGGCTCAACCCGGACATCGAGGTCGAGACCCACCGCTACATCAGCACGTCGCACGCCGGGTCCAAGTTCGGCGTGCCGGGTGACGTCGCGTCGAGCATGCTCGTGCGCGCGACCGAGGTCGACGGCCTGCGCCCGCTCGGCGTGCACCTGCACCTGGGCTCGCAGCTGCTCGACCTGGATCCGTGGCGGCGCGTCCTGACATGGCTCGCCGGCTGGGCACTCGAGCTGCGCGAGCGCACGGGCGTCACCATCGAGGTCCTCGACGTCGGCGGCGGGCTCGGGATCGCCTACACCGAGGCGCAGGACCCGCCCACGCCGGCGCAGGTCGCCGAGTGCGTGCTCGGCACCCTCGAGACAACGTGGTCGAGCGTCGGACTGCAGCTCCCGCGCCTCGTGGTCGAGCCCGGCCGGAGCATCGTGGGACAGGCGGCGGTCACCATCTACCGGGTCGGAGTCGTGAAGGCGACGGGTGACGACGACGTCCACTACGTCAACGTCGATGGCGGCATGAGCGACAACCCGCGACCCGTGCTCTACCAGGCGACCTACCGGGCGCTGTTGGCCGAGCGTGTCCATGACGCGGCGGCTGGCGCCTGGTGGGTCGCCGGCGTGCACTGCGAGAGCGGCGACGTGCTGGTGGAAGATGCGCAGCTCCCGCACCCGCGACGCGGCGAGCTGCTCGCGATCCCCGCGACCGGGGCATACGCAGCGAGCATGGCGTCCACCTACAACCTCGTCCCCCGCTGCGCGGTCGTGCTCGTCGGGGGCGGCGAGCACCGCGTGCTGCTCCGACGCGAGACGCTCGACGAGCTGCTCGCGCGCGACGCCGACGCCGATCGGGTCGGCGCATGAGTGGCTCCCACGGCCACGCCCACGCACACGCCGAGGGCGGACACGGGCACTCGCACGCACCCGACGCCGCAGCCCTGGCGGGCGACCCCAAGGCGCGCCGAGCACTGCGCTACGCCCTCGCGCTCGGCGTGGTCATCCTCGTCGCCGAGGTGTTCGCCGGGATCGCATTCGGGAGCCTCGCGCTGCTCGGCGACGCGGCACACATGCTCACCGACGTGGCTGCGTACGCGATCGCGCTGTGGGCGGCGGCCGTCGCGGCGCGGCCAGCGTCCGCGACCCGGACGTTCGGCCACGGACGCGTGGAGATCCTCGCCGCGCTCTTCAACGGTGCCACGCTGCTGGCAGCGAGCGGCTGGATCCTCGTGGAGTCGCTGCGCCGCCTGGCCAACCCCCACGAGGTCGACGGTGCGGGCATGTCACTCATGGCGGCGATCGGCCTGGTCGCGAACCTGATCACGCTCTGGGTGCTGTGGCGCGCCAACTCCTCCAGCCTCAACATGCGCGGCGCGATGCTGCACGCCGCGGGCGACCTGCTCGGGTCCGTCGCCGCCCTGACTGCAGGCGTCGTCATCGCAGTGACGGGGTGGGAGCGCGCCGATCCGATCGCCAGCCTCGCGCTCACGCTGCTCATCGTGTTCGGGGCGTGGAGCCTCGTGCGCCAGAGCGCGGACGTGCTGCTCGACGCCGCGCCTGCCGGCCGCGACGCGACACGGGTCGGCACCGTCCTGCTCGACGTGGACGGCGTCGTGGAAGTGCACGACGTGCACGTGTGGACGATGGCGCCCGGGCACGCCGCCGCGAGCGCACACGTGCGTATCTCCGCTGCGTGCGACCCGGCGCAGGCGCTCGATGCCATGACTGCCGCGCTGCGCACGCAATTGCACATCGCGCACTCAACCCTGCAGCTGCGGGTGGACCGCGGTACAGTCCCCATCGAAACTGTGCCGCTCATGGCGCTCGAGGATGCGGTCGACTGGGCGACCGACCACGTCGCCCGCGCCAATCCGGACCTGTCACGAGCCGTGATCGCAGCCGCCGCCGGCGCCGCCGCGCTCGGGATGTCGGCGCAGGGCCGCGTCTCACCGGTGACACTGTCGTCGCGCACGCTCGCCTCGCTGCGGCGCAAGCCCGACGGCGACCCCGCCGACGACTGACGTCAGATGAAGGCGTCCTCGGCAAGCCGGTCGATGCCGGCCTCGTCGAGCTCGGACTGCGCGAGGTCGAGGGCGATGCGCGCGTCGCGGTAGGAATCCTGCAGCGCCTCGATCGCCTCGGCATCGCGCTCGGCGATGCGTCCGTCGAGCTGCTCGAGCTCGTCTGCGTCACGCTCGGACCCGTCCTCGCGCGCGATCAGGTCGCCGAGGGACCGCTGTTGTGCGCGCAGTCCCTCGAGGCGGCGCTCGCACGAATCGAGCAGCAGCCGCCTGACATCCCCGGCGACGTCGGTCGAGGCGTCGACGGAATCGAGCAGCTCGCAGCCGGTCCTGAGCCGGTCGCGGTAGCCGGTGACGTATTCGCGATACATCGTGTTGGTCAGCTGCCCGGCGCGCCACCGCTGCCCGGCCTTCTCCCAGAACGGATATCCGAACGTGCCCCCGCCGTCGGCCCAGGCGTCTGCGAGGGACCGCAGCTCCGAGCCCACCTGCTCCTGCTCCTCGGATGTCGACCGCGCAGGCTCGTCGCCCTCGGCTGCGCGGGCCGCGGGCGCGGGCGCCACGGCGCTCCCGGTCGTCAGTGCGGCGCAGCACAGCACGGTCACGGCAAGGACCAGGCGAAGCGTGGGACGGGGCATCGTCATCGGATCGATTCCTCCGGGGCGGGCTCGAGCCCGAGGCGCGCGCGGGTCTCCTGCATCGCCGTCGTCGCCTGGCGGGCGTACATGAGCGAGTCGTCCCAGGTGTCGTGCCAGCGGTCGACCAGCTCGTCGCGCTCGGTGTCGCCGACCGCCTCGTTGCCGAAGGCCGCGAGCGCGACCTGGAACTGCCGGACGGCCGTGATCCGCGCATCGATCGAGGCGAGCATCAGGTCACGGACCCCCTCCTGTTCCACGCCGGTCAGCTTCACCACCACGACGTTCGGTCGCGCCGCCGTGAGCACGCCGAGCAGCCGGCGCGCCTCGACCCGCGCGACGCCCGCGCGCTCGAGCTCGATCTCCGTGCCCGCGCCCGCGTCCACGGCGTCCTCGCGGAGTGTCTCGGCCGTGACCAGGAAGTTCACGCGGTCGCTGATGGGGGCGTATGCCGCCACGAGCTGGGCGAGCCGCCGGTCGGTGGCGAGCGCCGCTGCCGTCGGCGCGTCCTCGGAATCCGGCGCATCCTCGCCGTTGCTCGCGGCGGGATCGCTGCCACCTTGGGCATCGTCGGGCGCCGGCGCGCTCGTGTCGGCCTGGGCGGTCGTCGACCCGGGCGCAGGATCGTCATCGCGAGCACATCCCACGGCGAACATCGCCACGAGCAGCGTCGCGATCAGTGCGCACAGGGCGCGCGCGCCTATGGGGACGGTTCGGGCCGGCATCGAACCTGCATGGTACCGGGCGCGCCACCCACGGCGTGCCGTCAGGCCGACGCGGCGTCCAGGTCGACCAGGTCTGCGGCGACGATGCGGCCCGCCGCGAGCTCGAGCCACGCGGCCGAGTGGAACGGCGCGTGGCGGCGCTGCACCGGGCTCCCGGGATTGCACACGAGCAGCTCCCGACCGTCGAGCCACGTCAGCTCAGGCGCGTGCGTGTGGCCGTAGACGATGAGCGCGCATCCGGGGAATCCCGCGCGGAGCCGATCGTGTCGACCCTGCGCCGGCCCAGGGTCGTGCACGATCCCGACCTGAACACCGGCGATCGCCACCTCGGCGCGCAGGGGCAGCCGGCGCGCCACCTCGCCGTCGCACACGTTGCCGTGGACGGCCGTGACCGGGGCGAGCGTCTCGAGCGTCTCCAGGACGTCGACCGTGATGAAGTCGCCCGCGTGGACGATGTGGTCGGCGCGGTCGGCCAGTCGCAGCAGGGCCGTCGGAAGCCTGGCACCGAGCGTCAGGTGCGTGTCGCTCGTCACCAGCAGGTGGACGCGCTCGGTGCTCACGCGGGGAGCACCTGGTGGATGCCGCCGCCGAGGGAGACCACGAGCAGCTCGCCACGCTGGACCTCGGATATCGACGCCATCGCATCGACACCCTTCGCCGTCCGCCACTTCACCGCACCGCGCCGATGCGCCGCGGCGACCAGGTCGGCTGCGCCGTCGACGATGCGCAGGTCCCTGGAACAGAAGTCGGCGAACACGTAGGCGCCCACGAGGCGAGGCGC
Organism: Thermoleophilia bacterium; assembly: GCA_025964455.1. The sequence goes on from JAOPYU010000022.1 coordinate 14,596, forward strand.
GAGCGCGCCGCGGTAGACGACGCCGCCCGTGACGGAGCACCCGTCCTCACGTCCGTAGTCGAGCAGCGGTTCGATCCGGCGGCCAGGGCCCGTGGTCCCGGAGTCGTCGAACTCGTCGAAGCCTTCGCGGATCCGCCAGCCGAAGTTGGGCGTCGTCCCGGGCTCGAGCGCCGCGCGCGGGAGGGCATCGATCTCCTCGAAGCTGTCCTGGCCGACATCGCCGATCCACAGGTCACCCGTCGAGCTGTCGAAGGAGAAGCGCCACGGGTTGCGCAGGCCGACCGCCCAGACCTCACGGGCGCCTCCCTTCACGTTGCCCGGAGCGGGGGCGAACCCGCGTTCGCCGCCCGCGTCGACGTCCAGTCGCAGCAGCTTGCCGAGCAATTCGTCCGGCTTCTGCGCACGGTCCTCCGGGTCGCCGCCGGAGCCGCCGTCGCCGGTGGCTGCATAGAGCAGGCCGTCGGGCCCGAAGGCCAGGTGCCCACCGTTGTGGTTCTCGTAGGGCTGCTCGATGCGCAGCAGCTCCTGCAGCTTGCGGGCGCCATTCGCCGTCGATTCGAGCGTCCACGCCTCGATGCGGGTGTCGCCGTCGCGATCGGTGTAGTCGATGAACAGCCGCGGGTCATCCGGCCATTTCGGGTGGAAGGCGATGCCGAGCAACCCCTGCTCGCTGCCCGAGCTCACCGAGCCCGAGATGTCGATGACGGTGACGCCGTCGGTCACGGGCTTGGCCGGGCAGTTGTCCGCAGCCGAGCACGCCAGCCCGGAGACGAGGCGTACGCGACCCCCCTTCTCGGCGACCGCGACGAGGTCGGTGCCCGGCACCGCGACCGCCTGGATCGGCTGCTCGAACTGGCCGACCTGGACGAGCCGGACCTTCGCGCCCGCGCCCGTCGCGCCGGAGAGGTCCTTCGTCGACGTCGCGTTCGTCGACCCGGTCGACGCTGGCGTGTCCGCGCCTCCCTCCGCTCCACCGCAGGCGGCCATGACGAGCGAGGTGGCGAGGAGGACCAGGGAGGTGGCGCGGCGCATCTGCATGCCGTGACGCTAGTGGATCGCACGGACCCCGGCGAATTGTCGGCAATCCGACATTGATTGCACCCGTCCGTGCCGAGTCAGGTGACGCCTCGCGCGCGTGGGTAGCCATTGCCTGTGGGGCACCTCACAAAACGCTTACGACTTTTGTCCTCGAGCACCCTCAACTTTTGCAATCCACGGCCGATGGTGGATGCGTCCAGTCGAGAGCCCGTCCGGAGCACACCCTGCTGCAGGCCCGCACAATCGCGAACGTCGCCGCCCTCGTCGCCGGCGCCTGCGTGCTCGCCATCGCGCCGCTCACGGCGTTCGGCGAGGACGCCCCCGCGGATGCCCGCGTGGACGCAGCGACCGCGCAGGCCCTTGAGGTCCGCGCCGCGGTGAACGAGCTCAACCAGGACGCTCGTGAGGATGCGCCGGCCGCGGTCGGCAACACGTGCGGCGCGACCCTCGACGTCGAGGGGATCGGCGACACCTGCGTCACGCCGGACGGGCTGCTGCGGGTCGAGCAGGCCAACGGCCGCAGCGCCACGATCCACGGCTTCGACGCGCCGCCGCTCGCCGCCGATGGCTTCGCCGCGGGCTCCCAGTCAGCCGTCAACGGTGCGGGCGCCAGCAGCGTGTCGTGCGTCGACCCATCTGCGCCCCACTACGTGCTCGTCTACGCCCGGCCCAGCGGCGTGACCTCGCGCTATTCCACCGTCGCCCCCAAGCTGCGCACCGAGCTGTACAAGGTGAGCGCCTTCCTCGATGCCGAGAGCCGCGCCATCGATCCCCAGGCAGCCAAGCGCATCCCCGTGCGCTGCGAAGGCGGCGCACCGACCGTGCTGCAGGCCGCGGTCAGCCTCTCCTCCTCCGGCTCCTCGTTCCAGCAGATCGTCGACGCGCTGATGGCCCAGGGCTACGAGTTCAACGGCAGCGGCACCAACAACGAGCGCTACATCGTCTACTACGACGCCCCCGCGCCGTCGGGCGCCGCGGGCACCGGGCACGTGTTCGCAGCCGATGACAGCGGCACCGCCACCAACTCCAACAACAAGGGCGGCCTGTACGCGGTCGAGTACCGCTACGACGGCGGCAACTCCGTCCCCCACTGGGAAGTCCTCATCCACGAGATCGTCCACACGATGGGCGGCGTGGTGAACACCGCGCCGAGCTCGTCCGGCGCGGGCCACTGCAACGACGGCCAGGACATCATGTGCTACGCAGATGGTGGGTCGGCCTCCTCGTACACGGGCGCGACCTGCGCCACGAAGGTGCTCGACTGCAACCGCAACGACTACTTCAACCCGGCCCCGGCTGCCGGCTCCTACCTCGCGAGCCACTGGAACGTCGCCGCCAGCTACAACCGCTTCCTGCTCCACGTCAGCGCCACCGACGTGGCGCCCCCGACGGACGTGCCCGGCCTCGGCGTGGTCGGCGCGAGCAATGCGGCGATCGGGATCGGCTGGCAGACGGCGAGCGACGATCGCGGCATCGCGGCCTACGTGGTGAGCGTCCGCGAGACCGGCGGCACGTGGCGTGACGTTGCCACCACGACCCGAACGACCGCCACGATCGGCGGCCTCGTCGCGAACACGTCGTACGAGGTGGGCGTGACGGCGCGCGACACGACCGGCAACCTCGGCAACCGCGTGACCATCGCGGCCTCCACCAACGACTCCGCGGACCTCGTTGCGCCGGCGGCGCCGAGCGGACTCGCCGCGACGACCTCCGCGGCCAAGGTGACCTTCACCTGGAACGACGCACCCGACAACGTGGGCGTCGCCGACTTCGAGCTGCGCGAGCTGACGCCGTCGACTGCGAACCCGACGGCGCGCACGCCGCGCTCCAAGGGCACGACCGCCGCGACGACCTTCAGCCTTCCGACGGCGGGACTCAAGGCCGGGGTCGCGTACCAGTACGAGGTCGTCGCCCGTGACGCTGCAGGCAACGTCTCGACGGGAGCCCGCGTGACGGTCCGGATGAGCCGCGACGCCGCTCGCCCGACCGCCCCGCTCGCCCGGGTCTCGGGCCGGACCGCATCGACGATCACGCTCACGTGGTCCGCGAGCCGCGACAATGTCGGCGTCACCCGCTACGTGGTCTACCGCAAGGTCGGGCGCACGTGGAAGGCGCTCGTCACGATGCCCAGCTCGAAGCGGACGCTGCGGATCGTGAAGCTGCGCCGCGGAACGGCGCTCACCCTGCGCGTGGTGGCCAAGGACGCGGCGGGCAACGCCAGCACGCCTTCGCGCACCGTCGTTGCCCGCACGCGCTGACCCGGGTCAGCTGACGGTCAGCTTGCCCGTCATGCCGGAACTCTTGTGGGGCGAGCAGTAGTACGTGTACTCGCCGGGCTTCAGGTCGACGGTGACCGTGCTGGTCTCGCCGTCACCGACGATCTCGCCTTCGCCGAGGGACTTGCCGTCCTTGTCCTCGATGCCCACGTTGTGCGGGATGGTGCTCGTGTTGTTGAGCGTGAGCGTCACGGAACCCGCCGAGGCGGTCAGCTCCTCCTTGTCGAACTTGAGGTTGTTGCCGTCGACGCCGAGCTCGAGCTTGTTGCCACCGGCTGCGGCGTCGTCGCCACCCCCGGTGTCCTCGGTCGTGCTCTCGGTGGACTTGCTGGAGCTCGTGCTGTCGTCGGACGAGCTGTCGTCGTCGCCGCCACAGGCAGCGAACATGACGGCGGCCAGCAGGACCAGGAGCAGGGTGGTGAATCGAGCAATCATGCGGGTGGTTCCTCTCCGGGCGCGAGCGCCCGTGCGTGGGATGGATCACTGGCAGCATACCCCCGAATCGTCGGCGCCCACGAGCGGCCACGCGTTGGCCGCTTCCGGCCAAGATATGCTCCGGGTGGCGTGCGTCCTGAGCGGACCGGACAAGCACCCCGTCATAGGGAATCACGTGGGGAGGGGACCAGGATGGCAACATTCGCCGGAGTAGCACCTGTCGGTGCGTCAACGATCAAGCTGGTGACGGAACCGTCGCCGAGCGCGGGGCCGAATCGGGCAACGTATGACGCGAAGAACAGCGAGTTTCCGACGGGCGGCCTCGGTGCCCTCGTCCGCAAGGAAGGCCAGGGCGCTACCGGCGACAAGGCCATCGATGCCGCGCACGACAATGCCGGCCTCGTGCATGAGTTCTACAAGACCGTGCTCGGCCGCGATTCGATCGACGGCGCGGGCATGCAGATGAAGAGCGTCGTCCACTTCGGCAACAAGTACAACAACGCGTACTGGGACGGCGAGAAGATGACGTACGGCGACGGCGACGGGAAGCTCTTCACGTCGCTGTCCATGGGCCTCGACGTGGTCGGCCACGAGATGACGCACGGCGTCACCGAGCACAGCGCCGGCCTGCAGTACCGCAACCAGTCGGGCGCGCTCAACGAGAGCTGGAGCGACGTCATCGGCGAGCTCATCGAGCAGTGGTCCGAGAACCGCTCGGGCTTCGGCACGGTCGACGCCGCCAAGGGCGCCGACTGGCTGATCGGCGAGGATGTCTTCACTCCCGGCACCGCCGGGGATGGCCTCCGCTCGATGAAGACGCCGGGCACGGGCTACAAGGGCGACCCGCAGCCGGGCCACATGAAGGACTACAAGAAGATGTCGTCCGACAACGGTGGCGTGCACGTCAACTCAGGCATCCCGAACAAGGCGGCGTACGAGGTCGCGATGCGGATCGGCAGCGAGAAGCTCGCCAAGATCTGGTACGCGGCCCTGACCAGCTACCTGAAGCCGAACTCGACCTTCACCGACGCGGCATCGGCGACGCTCGCCGCGGCGACGAAGCTCTACGGTGCGACCGAGGCGCAGGCCGTCGCGGACGCATGGCTGGCAGTGGGCCTCACCGCCGCACCCGGCGCGGCCGAGGTGAGCGCTGCAGCGCGCGCGTCGCAGCCGCGCGACACGCATGGCCACGTCGGCGGCTTCGTGCCGACCTGGCTGCTCGAGGGCCGCACGGCTCCTGCCGAGCTGGTCTGACCCGACAGCTGAGTTCCAGGCCGCGGGCCGTCATCCCCAGGGATGGCGGCCCGTGGTGTCTTCCGGGGGGTCGGATGGGTCCCGGTCAGGCGGCGTCGGCGACGTGGTCCTCGTCCGCATCGGCGCTGACGCGAAGTTCGCCATCGCGGAGCATCCGCGCGAGATGCGAGGCCACGTCCGGATCCAGGCGAGTTCCGGCAGCGTCGCGCAGCACGCGAGCAGCGGCGACGTGGTCGACTCCGGGGGTGTCTCCGACACCCGTCAGCAGCTGGTCGAGCAGCTCCGCGGCGTGGAGGATCCGGCTGGCGACGGGCGCAGCGTCGGCGGCGAGCCGCTCCGGGAAACCGGTGCCGTCCCAGCGCTCGGGCAGGTGGAAGACGACGTCGGCGACCGACGCGAGGCCGGCTCCGGCGATCATGGTCCGTGCGACCCAGGCGTGGTAGCGCAGGGCGCCGCGCTGGCGCTCGTCGAGTCGCTCCTCGGGCAGGCGCAGGATGCTCGGCGGGACGGCGACCTTGCCGACGTCGTGCAGCACGGCCGCACTGCGCAGCTCGCGCAGCTGTCCCTCGCTGAAGCCGAGTTCGCGTGCCACCGCGACGGCGTACCGGGCGACGCGCTGGGAGTGCGCGCTGCCACCGAGGGCGGGGTCGATGCCGTCGAGGGCGCGGGCGAGTGCGTGGACGGTCGAGGCGAGCTCGCGTTCACCGGTCGGCGCGTCGGCGCTGCGATGCTCCTCCGGGACGAGCGACAGCGCATCGACATAGCCACCGGCGGGGCCGAATGCCACGGCCTTGGCGCGTCCCTGGCGCTGCGCGTTGGTGCACGCGGCCTCGGCCATCCGCTCGAGCGCGATCTGATCGACGGCGTGGGTGGGATATTCGGCGACGCCGAACCCGACCGTCACGCGCGTGCGCTCGGGGCCGACGCCCACGCGATGGGCGATCTCGCTGCGGATCCGCTGGATGACGACGGAGGCCTGGGTGACGTCCGCGCCGACGAGCGCGACGTGGAAGGAATCGCCACCGGTCCGGCCGCAGGCGTCGGTCGGGCGCGTGCAGCCACTGATGACCTCGCCGATCGTCGCGAGGACCTGGTCGCCGGCGTGCTCGTCGTGGGTCTCGTTGATCTCCGCGAGGTCGTCGACGTCGATGGCCAGCAGGGCGATCGGGTAGCCCTCACGGCGGGCTCGCGTGAGCTCGCCGCTGAACCGGTCGGTGAATGCGTCGCGGGTGAGCAGGCCCGTCAGCGGGTCGCGGTTCACGAACCTCGCGAGCTCCGCCTCCGCCGCCTCGAGCTGGTCGAGCATGGTGTCGAAGTCATGCGCGACGAGCCCGAGCTCGTCGGAGCGATGCCAGCCGATGCGCACGCCGCGGGCGCCGCCACGGACCTGGGTCATCGCCTGTCGCAGCTCCTCGAGCGGCCGGAACAACTCGCGGCGCAGCAGCAGCAGGACGAGCACACCGAGCGCGCTGCCGATCGCGAGTGCGCCGAGGGCGAGCTTGCGGCGCGAGTCGCGGGCTGCGGCGAGCGCGTCGGTGGAGGACTGCTCCAGCGCGAGCACGCCAGCGACCTTGGCGCCGTTGAAGCTGACGGGCACGGCCACGCGCACGCGCGATCCGTCAACCTGGGCAGCGGGCTCGCCGCTTCGGGCAGCACGACGGGCGAGACCGCGGAAGTCGCTCGCATCCGAGCCCTTGGTCGCTGCGCGACCGGTTGCCGAAGCGCCGCCGAGCACCGCGACCGAGCGCAGGTTCGGGTCATCGGCGCGCAGCTGCTCCAGGCGGGCGATGAGCTGGCTCGTCGCCTCTGCGTCGCCGCCCTGGAAGTCGAACTCGGTGAGCTGTCCGGTGGCGTCCTGCGCCATTGCGGTCGCGCGATCGATGGACTGGTCCCGTGCGGACTGCTGGATGCGGTGGTCGGCGAAGCCGGCGAGCGCAGCCGTGCACGCGACGATCGCCGCGAGAGTCAGCAGCGCCAGTCGCGCGGGGAGTCCGACGAGGCCGCCGCGGGCGCGGCGGGCACCCGCGGCCGGGGCGTCGTCGTGGGTCGTCGAATCGTGGTTCGTCAGCGCGTCCGTATGCATGGTCGCGCTATCGGCAGTCGGTGGAGCGGGCTGAACCCCGATCGTCCGGCGTTCGTTGCAAATCAGCGTGGTTCAGGCGCCCGGAGGCGGGGCCGCCGCGCGTCGGATCGTCGCCATCAGGTGCTCGGGGATCTGGACGCCGCGAACGCCGGTCGGCGTGTCGATCGCAGCCAGCCGCGCTGCATCGCCCGCCGCACCCTCGCGGGCCTGGGCGCGGATGCCCTCCGCGTACGCCTCGATCTGCTCGAGCTCGCCGGCGTCGAGCCAGACGCCGTGCTCGGGACATTCATCGATGACGATGCCCGAGCTCGCGTACTCGGTCAGGCGCATGCCGGTGCCGCAGACCGGGCACGGCCGTGCCGCGCGCGTCGCCTCGGCCACCAGCGTGTGGCCGTGGTCGCGGGCGGCGGCGTCGAGCGCAGCGAGCTCCTCCTCGCGCGGGCGATCCGCATGCTCGGACGTGACGACGGCGCGCAGCTCGCCGCGGTCGAGCCAGAGCCCGTGCCCGGCCGGGCACTGGTCGAGCTCCGAGCCTTCGTGCACGACGAGCTGCATGGTCGTGGCGCAGACGGGACACGTGCGGCTGGATCCGGGATTCGACATGACGCCGACCTACCCGCGGCGCGGCGCGGCCAAGCGTCGCGAATCTCGCGCAGTACCCGGGGCGGGACTCGAACCCGCACGCCCGAAGGCAGGCGATTTTAAGTCGCCCGCGTATAACCAGTTCCGCCACCCGGGCAGGTGTGGTTGACCCCTACCCACTCCGGGTCAGGTGCCGATCACCTCGACGAGGACGCCGGCGCGATAGCGGCCCGGCGGCGTGTTCGCGGCGGGCCTGAATCCCCAGACGAAGTCGACGCTGCCGGCGGCGGAGTTCACGGTCGTGTGTGCCACGACCGACGGCGTGGTCGGTACCGGACGCCACGGGTCGGTGTCCAACGCCTGGCAGGTGCCGGCGACGTTGGTCGCATCGACGGTCCAGTCGGCGACCGCCGATCCCCCGATCGCCTGGAGGCACCCACCGAACATGCTCGTGGTGGCGGCGGCCGAGCCCCAGGTGCCACCGGCGGCGTAGTCGGAGATCGACGTCCCGGGGAGTACGTAGTAGATGTTGCCCCCGCCGCCCACAGCGACCCCGCGCGTGGCATCGATGGCGTCGTAGGCGTACAGGTGCTGCCAGGTCTGGGACGACTCCTCGACGTTCGTGAACGAATCGCCCGAGCCGAGCAGGAAACCACGCTGCAGCGCGGTCACGACGCCCGACCCCTGGTACTGCATGCTCGTGCCGCGCTGGCCCGACACGCCAAGCATGGGCAGGCTCGTCCACGACGTGCCGCCGTCGAGCGAGCGATATCCCGTTCCGTACTGGTCGGTGGAGACGAAGATCGAGGACGCGTCGCTGCTGGCCGCGACGGTCCTGATGCTCTCCCAGACCGGGGCGGCCGTGATGGTGATGTCGGTCCAGGTCCGCCCGCCGTCGATCGAGCGTTCGAGCATGCGCGAGGAGCCGGCCAGGAGCATGTGCCCGTTGCCGAGCACGAGCGCGTCGTGGAGCTCCTCCGAGCCGCTCGCAGCGGTCCGCGCGCTGAACCACGTCACACCACCGTTGCTCGATCGGATCGCCGTCCCGTTGGTCCCGGCTGCGAGCAGGAGGCTGCCGTCGGCGCTCGCACTGATCGAGAGCAGGTTGGCGGTGGTCCCGCTCGTGACAGGGGTGAAGCTCGCCCCTGAGTTCGTCGTACGCAGGATCACGCCGCCGTTGCCGACGATGACGGCCGTCGTGGTCGACAACGCCGCGACGTCTCGCAGGTGGGTCGAGATCCCGCTCGACTGGTACGACCAGTTGACGCCGCCGTCACTGGTGCGCTGGACGTCGCCGCGCTCACCGACCGCCCAGCCGACGAGGCCAGTCACCATGTCGACGCCGGTGAGTGTCACCTGGCCACCCGTGCGCGCCACCGACCAGGTGTCGGCGGTGTCGTTGGAGGTGACGACCAGGTCGCCGCTGCCGACGGCATAGAGTCGTGTGCCGGACAACGCGGCGGAGTTGAGGTCGGTGAGCGTGACCGCGGTCTCGTCGATCCACGAAGCGCCGCCGTCGATGGTGCGGTAGATCGACCCGGTCTCGCCGAAGGCGGTCGCGACGCTCGCGCTCGTCGCCGCCATCGAACGGATCGCGTTCACGTCCGTCGGCAGGTTGGCCACCGCGGTCAGCGACGTACCGTTGGTCGTCTTCATCGCCCAGCCGTCGCATCCGATCCACGCCACGGTCGCCGTGACCGCGTCCACGTTCCCGCACGAACCCGAGCTGCCGCTCGAGGTGAGTTCGGTCCACGAGACGCCACCGTTGATCGTCCGGAGCACGTGCCCGCCGGGATTGATCGTGGCATAGCCGTTGCTGGCGTCGAGCATGTCGACTGACGTCGCATAGTCGGTACCACCAGGGACACCTGTGCCGGCCGTCCAGTTGCCGCCGGTGTTCGTGGTGTACATGAAGCGCCCGTCGCTGGTCGCGATCACCGCCGCGGTGGCGGAGATCGCACTGATCGAGGTGATCGTGGGGCCGACCGAACCAACCTGCGTCCACGACGATCCGGTCGTCGTGGTTCGCACCACGCGTCCGTTGTCACAGCCCGCCCAGGCGGTCGTCGCGCTGACCACATCGATCGAGTTGCAGGGGTTGCCGCCGTTCACCGCGGAGGGATCCGCGAGCGCCGTCCAGGATCCTCCCGAGTTCGTCGTTCTGAGCGCCCCACCCCAGCCGTCCACGGTCCAGGCTGTTGCGGGCACGCCGGGCTCGATGGAGATGCTCCGTTGCGGGCGCTCGTCGTACTGCGACTCCTCGACATCGAGCGTGTCATCGGCCATCGCCGTGCCCGTCTGGTCCGCCTGGCGCACCCGCAGCTGTGCGGTGCCGTTGGAGGACGAGAACTGGAACCGGCACGGTGCACCCGTGGACGTCGTGGCCGGGGTTCCCGGCTGCACGATGCCGAAGCTCGTGGCCGGGGTCGTGGTGCACAGGTCGGTGAGCGAGGTGGCCGTCGGGATGTCCGCCGTGACCACCGTGCTCGAGGTGGCGCCGCCGGCGGGACCGGCAGGCAGCGTGCAGGCGATGCTCGCGGCGAGCAGGCTCACGCCCGCGAGGGCACGCACGGTGCGCCCGCGGTGCGTGCGGAGCACGCGGCTGCGACGTGGGCGATGAGACATCCCGACGTGCATCGGCACGTTCGACCGAGGTCTGGAGCGATCACTCACCGACGATGACGCGGAAGAACCGCTGGCAGCCCTCGCACCAGTGGGAGCCGTCATCGCTGCGGCGGCCCCAGAACGAGCCGATGCTCTCGCCGCAGAACGGACAGTGCTGCACTGGCGGGGCATCGCGCCCGGCTGCCGCCCGATCGGCCGCAGCGCCGGTCGCCGGATCGGCGACGTCGTCCTCCTGCGGCTGTCCGTCGCGCGTCATGTCGGCATCATCGCGGATCGGTCGTGGCCGGGAAGAAAAAGAGGGCTCGTCTCCGAGGAGCGCGAGCCCAACCGCAGGGGGGGTGCGGATCGTCCCCGGGCGGACCCGGTTGGATAGGCGAAGGATAGAAAGCCGAAGCGATGTCTAGCGACTCTTCACCTGCACGAACCTGTGCCAACCTCGCGGCCGCGCCGGCGCGGCTCAGGTCGAGGCGGGAGCGTCGGTCGCGGATTCACCGTTGAGCGCAGCGAGCACGTGGTCGGAGATCCGACGCTCGCGCACCTCTTCGGTGACCTGCTCGAGCAGCTCGGAGAGCGCCACCGTCGGGCGATCCTCCACGCCGCGGCGGTTGACGGTGACGGTCCCCGCCTCCACCTCGCCGTCGCCGACCACGAGCACCACCGGGGTGCGCTGCATCCCGGCGTCGCGGACCTTGCGGCCCACGCTCTCGGTGCGCTCGTCCAGCTCCGCACGGATGCCGCTCGACCGCAGGGTCGCGACCACCTCGCGCGCGTAGTCGTTGTGGCGGTCGGCCACAGGCAGCACGCGCACCTGCTCCGTGGCCATCCAGAGCGGGAACTCGCCCCCGTAGTGCTCGA
>JAOPYU010000025.1 GCA_025964455.1 Thermoleophilia bacterium
AGTCCGGTGAAGGTGCCGGCCTCGAGCTCCGCCGACCAGCCCGTCGAGTCCACCGCGACTCCGATCGTGTCGACCTCGCTCGGCGAGCGATGCGATTCCACGGCTGCGTGCATCGCCGCGGATTCCAGCGCCGGCGACCAGCCGAAGTTGTCGACCGTCTCCACGATCGCGCCGAACTGCTCGGCCGGGCGCATGGTGCGCAGCCCGAACTCGAACAGTTCGCGTTCGCCTTCGGCGTTCCAGCCGGTCGCGTCCGTCGCCGAGACGACCGCTTCGACCTGGGACGGCGAGCGGTGCACCGCGTCCAGGGCCACGTGCGCGGCCCCGAGCTCCACGTCGGGGCTCCACCCGAAGGAGTCGACCGCCTCGATGATGCGACCGACGTCGCCGCTCGACCGAGACGCGTACAGGCCGTGCTCGAACAGCTCCAGCTCTGCCCGACCGGACCAACCCGTCGAGTCCGCGGCGTCCAGGATCGTGCGGATGTCCGACACGGTCCGCGGGCTCCCGAGTGCGGCGCGGATGCCGCGCTGCTCCTCATCGACGCCCCAGCCCGCGTAGTCGACGATCTCGCTCACCTCGCGGATCTCAGCGGCGGAGCGAGGGGGAGCCGGAGCGACAGCGGAGGAGATGACGGGGGCGGTGGCTGCGACGCGCATGGGGGTCCGATCGGTTGGAAGCGGCGGGCGGGGCGGGGCGGGGCGGGTCAGGCGGCGAGCGAATCCACGAGCCGCTGCGCGGCGGCGAGCGAGGCGGGGAGGTTGACCACGCCGTTGCCGTACTCGACGTCCCAGCCGGCGGCGCCCTTGTCGGCCGCACCGGCCTTGAGCACGTCCACGAGCTGGTCATGGGTGAGCTGCGGGAACTGGCTCAGGATCGCGAGGATCACGCCGCTCATGTGCGGCTGCGCCATCGAGGTGCCGCTCATCTTGCCGTACTTGTTGCCCGGCATGCTCGAGATCACGTCGACGCCCGGCGCAGCGAAATCCGGCTTCGGGGTCGTCGAACCGGCGGGGAACGGCGCCGGACCGCGCGAGCTGAAGCTCGCGACGTTGCCCTTCGCATCGACCGCCGCAGTGGCGATCAGTTCAGGGAACTGCCCGGGCGAGGAGATCGACTTGCCCCCGGGGCCGTTGTTGCCCGCGCTCTTGACCGGCTCGATGCCCGCGGCGCGCAGGTCCTGCATCGATTCCTGGAAGAGGTCCTCGCTCGCCGAGCCCGTCCACCACGACATGCCGACGACGTCGGGTGCGCGGGTCGGGTCAGGCGCGCTGCCGTCGACCTTGGTCGGTGCGAGCATCCATTGCAGGGCCCGCAGCGTCGAATCGACGTTGCCGCTCAAGCCGAGCGCCGAGATGTACGTGGCCTTCGGCGCGACGCCGATGCCGTTCTGGCCGACCGCGGTCCCGATCGTGTGGGAGCCGTGCGCCTGCGTGTCGACGGCGGCCTTGGCCTTGCCGGTCGGGTCATAGAAGTTGTAGTCGTGCACGAGCGCGCCGTCGGCCCCGCGGCCGCGGTAGTTGGCGAGCGACTCGTGCGTCACGTCGACGCCCGTGTCGATGCTGCCGTAGACCAGCCCGTGCCCGTCGGCGCCCTGGGCCCACGCGGCCGGTGCGCCCACGAGGTCGATCCCGTACGGGCGATCGGCCGGCGGAGCCGCCACCACGTCGGTCGGCTCATCGACGACATCGAAGCCCTTGCCCGGCTCGCCCGGAGCGAGCGTCGGGATGGCGCCGTTGGCCTTCACGCGAAGCCCGTTGTCGTTGGTGTAGAGCGCCTTCACGCCCGCGAGCGCCTGGAAGGCCTTGGCGACGAGCGTGCCCTTGCCGGCGAGCGGCGTCACCACGACCATGTTGGGGGAGACGAGCGTCTCGTAGCCCTAGATCGCGCCGTCGGCCCTCAGCTGCTCGGCCAGTGAGATCGCCGTTGCCTGGCTCGCAGCGGCCGTCGCCACGACTGCCGCGTAGGCGGCCGACTTGCGCGCCGCGCCACGCGGCATCCGCTCGACCTCGGAGAAGTCCGGTCGCGCCGAGAGCTTGACGAGCAGCGCCTGCGTCGCGGCTTCGGGCGCCGTGCCCGTGTTCGTCGCGCCGGTGGGCTGGGTGGCCGCCGAAGCGGGCATGGTCGTGGCAAGTCGCATCTGGATTCCGTCCCGTGTCTCCTGCGCGGCGTCGTCCCTGACGCTGCGTCCTCGGGACGGATCCTCGCAGGTGCGGCGGGGACCGTGCGGCGATCGAAGTTTAGGGAACGCACCAAAGTGCAGGAACGACACGAGGCGCCACAACGAATCGCAACGCCACGCAAGGGATAGACCGTGACCGCAGTGAACACGAAGACAAAGGCCGTCATGGCGCTCGGCCTGCTCGACATCGCCCGCCAGGTGACCCGCGCATGGGCTGCGCGCCAGCGTGCAGAGGAGCAGCGCCTCGGCTTCGGCCACGGCCTTCGGAACGACGTGCGCCAGTTCGCGCGCGACACGCGCGAGCGAGTGCCCAGCCCGTCGCAGCTGGAGTGGGGCATGCCGCCGTGGCGCCGCGCCCCCACGCCCGCCGAGCGCGCCGCCAAGTGGTGGCCCATCGCCGCAGTCATCGTCGTATCGTCCGCCGCGATCATCGCCGTGGCACGCGCCCTCGCCGCACGCGACGACGTCCGCGACCCCGAGGCAGCCGTCACCGACTCCCGCATGGTCGGCGCCATCCGCGCCGGCAGCCACGCCATCGACGACGGCGTGGCCAAGGTCGTCGAAGGCAGCAGCGCCGCCGCGGCCGGCACCGCCTCGGCCGTCGCGGGCGGCTCGACCGCCGTGCGCCAAGCCACCGTCCAGCGCGCCAAGGTCGAGCTCGACGAGCGCGTCGTGCAGCCCGCCAAGCGCAAGGCGGTCGTCTATGGCGCACTGGCGTTCATCGGCCTCACCGTCTACGTGGTGATCCTCGCCGTCGCCGTGCAGCTGCTCGTGGCGGCGCTCGGATGACCCAGGCGGCCGGCGCCCCGCGCCCGTCGGAACTGCGTGACCTCGCGAGCCTGTCGCTGCTCAAGCGCATCGTCGCGCGCATCGGCGAGCTCCACCTCGCGGCCTACGCCGCAGGCCTCGCCTACGGCGCCGTCTTCGCCCTGATGCCGACGCTCGCGCTGCTCGTGCTGCTGCTCGGCGTGTTCAACGCGACCGGCCTGGTCGCGCGCGGCATGGCGGAGCTGCGCGCCGTGCTCCCGGCCGACGTCACCGACCTCGTCGGCGAGCAGCTCACCGCCATCGCCTCGACCGACGACGCGGGGTCCTTCGGCTTTGGCGCACTGGTCAGCGCCCTGATCGCGCTCTGGGGCGCGAGCGGCGCGATGCGACGCGTCATGGAGGCGCTCAACGTCGTGCACCAGGTGGAGGAGACCCGCTCGTTCGTGCGCCGCCTGCTCGTGTCGATCGCGCTCGCGATCGGTGCCCTCACCATCATCGCCGCGACCGTCGTCGTGATGGTCGTCGGCGGCGAGGCCGCATCGCGCATCTTCGAAGTGATCGGCCTTGGCGAGACCGCGGAGACCGTCTGGGCGCTCGCACGCTGGCCGATCCTGGTCGTGCTCGCCTGGGTCGGCATCGCCTGCGCCTATCGATTCGCGCCCGCCGCGCGCCACGTCGGCGGCCTCGCGACGCCCGGCACCTTCGTCGCCACCATCGGCTGGGTGGGCTTCTCCGCGCTCTTCTCCTGGTACGTCGGCGGCATCGGGGACATGAGCGCCACGTGGGGCTCGGTCGCCGGCATCGTGGTGTTCCTCCTCTACCTGCAATATGCCGGCCTGATCGTGCTCGTCGGCGCGCTCGTCGACGTGGAGCTCTTCGACGAGGACCGGCCGTCCAGCCGCCTGCGCCGGCTGCTGCGGATCCAGCCCACGCGCCGCTCCTGACCGCCCGCGCGGCGCCGGAGCGTGGGTTCCGGGCGGTGGCCGCCCGAGGTCAGGGCCGCGTCCGCGCCCTGCCACGTCGTGGCCTTGCACCTCGCCAGGGCGGCGAGCGTCCAGCATCATCTGCGACCATGCCAGTCATGAGCGACAATCTCAGGCCGTCCGATACGGGCTCGATGCGGATCACCGCAGCGGACCCGGCAATCCACGCGCACACGCAGCTGGGCCTCAAGGCCCCCGGCAGCGCCATGGTCGTGTTCGACCGCGTGTGCAAGCGATACGAGGAGAGCGACCACACGTCGGTCGGCATGGACGACGTGTCCCTGCGCATCGACAAGGGTGAGTTCGTCTTCGTCGTCGGCCACTCCGGCTCCGGCAAGTCCACCTTCATCCGGCTCATGCTCAAGGAGCTCGACCCGGACAGCGGCAAGATCATGGTCGGCGGACGCTCGCTCGCGACCCTCAAGCGCTCCAAGGTGCCGCTCCTTCGCCGCAACATCGGCTGCGTGTTCCAGGACTTCAAGCTGCTCCCCAACCGCACCGTGTTCGAGAACATCGCCTACGCCATGCAGGTGACGGGCGCCTCGCGCACCGACATCCGCCGCCGCGTGCCGCAGATCATCCACCTCGTAGGCCTGTCGGTGAAGGTCGACCGCTACCCGGTCGAGCTGTCCGGTGGCGAGCAGCAGCGAGTGTCGATCGCACGCGCCTTCATCAA
>JAOPYU010000200.1 GCA_025964455.1 Thermoleophilia bacterium
CCGCGATCGTCGACGGCGCGGTCCAGCTCGACCTCGGCTGACGTCAGGCGAGCGGTGCCCGGAGGACGCCGACCGAGAAGGCGCGACACCACACGTACACGTGCGTGACGTCCGACAGGTCGGTGCCCTCCGGCACCACGTACTGCTGGTCGCCGTTCGTGCCCTTGAGTGATCCGAAGCTGACCGTGCGTCCGGATTCGACGTCGCTGTCACCCTTCGGATTGCCGGACACGAGCCGGACGACGTAGTCCGGACCGGGCTCCACTGTGAAGTCGGTGAGGGTCAGGACCGTGCGGCCATCCTTCGCCTTGATGAGCGAGGCCATGCCGCTGCCGTCGTGTCCGAGCATCTCGAAGGTGCCGTGCGCGAGCAGCGAGTTCGACGCCGCCTTTGTCTCCGCCTTCGCCTTCGTCATCGTCATCGCGTCGCCCGTGGGCCGGGTCATGGCATCGCCCGCAGTCCGCGTCATGGCCGCGCCTTCGGCGGTGAGCACCTGCTCGTCCACCACCCGCTCCTGCGAGCGCGCTCCGATCACGGCGCCGGTGACGCCCAGGGTCACGACGATGGTCAAGATCGCCGTCGCGCGGACGACCGGTTCGTGTCGCGCCGCGACCATGACCCCGAGGACCATCAGCGCCGTCGCGATGAGCATGAGGATCCCGTGCTCCACGACGGTGTCAGCCGCGCGTCCGAGCACGAAGGTCCCAAGCACCGTGATCGGTGCCGCGACAAGGGTCGTCGCCATGACGTCGAGGCGAGCTCTGCGTCGGCTCCCGTCCGGTCGCGGCGTCTGCAGGTGATCGGTGCGGCTGGTTTCCATGACCCCATCTCACCTGACGATGGGTTCCAGCGCTGTCGTTCCGCCTACATCTAGTCGGCGTTGAGCACGTCCAGGCCGCCGAGCAGCTGCGCGCCGAGCAGCCCGCCGACGATCGCCCCACCGATGAGGTGACCCTTGCCGAGGCCGCTGAGCCCGCCCGCGGCCGAGATCGCGCGGTGCGCCTTGAAGCCGAGCACGCCGCCCGCGGTGAGCAGGCCGGCAGTCCGGTACGAGGAGTCGTTGAGCACCGGCGTCTTGTGCGCCGCGTCCGCGAGGACGGTGCCGACGCGGCGCTGCTCGCCGCGGTTGAGCATGTCGAAGTAGCCGAGCTCGTTGGCCATGACCACGGCGCCGGTGGCGAGGCCGAACTTGGTCCAGAACGGCTTGGCCATGACGGGCGCCTTGCCTGCCGCGAGCGCCTTGCTGACGATGCCCGGGCCAGCGATGTCCTTGGTCTGCTTGAGCGCGACCGCGAACAGGCCGAGCCCGACGCCGCCACCCGCGAGCTGCAGTACGCCGGCGCGACCCGAGGTGCTCATCGCGAGGTTCTCGTACCACGGCCCGTCCTTGCCGAGTGCGTCGGCGAGGTTGGGGACCGCGGAGAGCAGCTGGATGCCGGCGAGGCTCGTGCCGAGCAGCACCGAGCTCTTCATGGCGAGCTCGTCCCAGCGCGTGAAGGACTTGCCGGCGCTCGCCATCGTCGCGACGCGCGGCGCTGCCGGGTCCACGATGCGCGCATCGGGCCGCGTCATGGCGGTGAGCCCGATCGCCGTGGGCAGTCGCCCGAGCCGGCCGAGCGACGGCTCGAAGGTGCCGGCGCGCAGCGCCTCGGGGTACTTCTTGACCGTGCGCGCGATGTCGATGGCGTTCTGCGCGAATCCTCCGCCGATGCCCACCATCATGGCGACGCGGGCCGCACCGGACCGCTTGGTGCCCTCGGCTTGGGCCGGCGCGTCGGATCCGTCGGGGCGCGGCGGCTCGGCCGGATCCACCTTCGGCGCGGGCGCGGCCGGCTCCTTGGCGCGCTCGCCGGTGGCGCGCAGTCGCGGGTCGCGCGGGTGGTAGGTGAGCAGGTCCGAGCCATCGCGCAGCAGGCGCATCGGCGTCGGCAGCGTGATCGGCAGCATCGGGACGCGCCAGTTCCCGGAACCCTGGGGAGTTGCCCCGTGCGTGGGATCAGGCGGGCCGAAGGTGCCGAGACTCGCCGGGTCGTACACGGCGGGCGCGGGGCGAAGCGGCGGGGCGATCGGCGTGATCGGCGGTGGCAGCGTCGATGCCGGAGTGGGGGGCGCGGGCGCGCCGAGCGGCGGCGGCGTAGCCACCATCGGCCCCGCGCCGAGCTGCGCGAGCGAGCGGTATCCGGTGAGCCCGGACGTCACTGTCGAATTCCCCCCATCACCGAGACATCGCGGGCTGCTGGCGCGGCGTCTCGCGCGAAACGGGCCAACTGCGGGTCGCCAGACGCCGTCGGTACACTCCGCGGCCATGCCCGCTCTCTCCCGTCGCCGCGTCGCACGACTGACCTGCCTCCTGCTCGCCAGCTGCTGCGTGGCCGCATGTGGGGCCCAGGAGCCGGCCCCCGAGGGTGACGCGACGGGCCCCAGCACGGCGAAGCGCGCGCCCTCGCGCGCGAAACCGGCCGCGAAGCAGGCACCCGCGCCGATCGCCCAGGCGCAGCTCGAAGCAGTCGTCGGCGAGCTGATCATGACCAAGCTCGACGGTCCCGTCGCAACTTCGCAGGAGCTCGCAGCGATCGCCCGCCTGCAGATCGGCGGCATCATCCTGTTCGGCCCGAACGTCCAGGACGAGGCGCAGCTGCGCGCACTGCTCGCCTCCGTCCAACGCGCGCGAGGGCCGCGTGCTGCGCGCGCCGGGCTGCCACCCCACGCCCTCGTCTCCGTCGACCAGGAAGGCGGCCCGATCCGCAACATCCCATTCGCGGCGCCAGAGCACACGCAGCCCCAGCTCGCCGGCCTCGGCATGGCGGCCGTCACGTCGGAGACCCGGGCAACCGGTCGCGAGCTCGCCGCACTGGGCATCTCGATGGACCTCGGCCCGGTCGCCGACCTCGCCGCGGGTCCCAATCGGACCATGGCCGGGCGGGCCTTCGGTGAGCAGCCCGACGACGTCGCGCCCTTCGTCGCGGCGAGCGTGCGCGGTCTGCAGTCGGGCGGCGTCGCCGCAGTGGCGAAGCACTTCCCGGGGTTCGGGGCCTCGAGCGCAAACAGCGACGAGGCGGTTGCGCGAGTGGCTCGTTCGCGCTCACAGCTGCTGGAGGAAGACCTCGCTCCATTTCGCTCCGCAATCGCAGCGAACGTACGCGTGATCATGATCTCGCACGGAATCTACGAAGGGCTCGGTTCCACCCGCCCCGGGATCATCGAGGCCAAGGTCGCGACGCAGCTGCTGCGCACCGAGCTCGGCTTCACGGGTGTGGCGATGACCGACTCGATGAACGCTCGCGGCTTCCGCGACGCCTGGGGCGACACGGTCCCGAGGGCGTGCCCGGAAGCCGTCGCTGCCGGGATCGACCTGCTCCTGCTGACCGGCACGCTCGAGACCGCGCGCCTGTGCCGCGATCGCATCCTCGACGCTGTGCGCGACGGGTCGCTCGACGAAGCACGGGTCCGCGAGGCGGTGGAGCGCGTCGCGACGCTGCGCGAGGCGGTCGACCCGAGCGCGCGCTGATCAGCGCAGCGGGATCGGCGGCTCGTCGTACTCGAGGGTCGGCGCGTGCCGTTCGAGCCAGCGCAGCAGCCCGTCGGTGAGGTCGGGGATGAAGGGGTGGCCCTCCTCGAGGGCGATCCGGTACACGCTGACCAGCACAGCCGCGAACTCCACGACACCGATCGCGTCCAGCGCGGTGCGTGCGACCTGCGCGAGGTAGGGCGCGTCGTGGCGCGCCTGCTCGATGATCGCCGCGAGCGCCTCGATGGCGTCGTCGGACTTCGGAAGGTCCTTCCACGACTGTGCCACGTCCGCTCCCTCGGTCGACATCACCCCGACTGTGCGGGCCTCGGCACACATGGTGCGAGGGGGCGGTAAACGGTTGGTAAAGGCATGAGAACGTGTCGTCCGTCAGAATCATCCTGATCGCGAACAACCGCGAATCGCAGGGGCGTCGTGGCAGCGGTAGAGATTTTGATATTGGGTGACCTGGAAGTTGCGGTGGCTGACGCCGTCGTCCCCATCAACTCCGCCAAGCAGCGGGCACTGCTCATGCTGCTCGTGCTGGCGGACGGTCGGACGGTCAGCCGCGAGCGGATCATCGACGCGCTGTGGGGCGAACGTCCTCCGGCGACGGCTGCCAAGAACGTGCAGGTGCTCGTGGGGCGTCTGCGCGACCTGCTCGAGCCGGGTCGCACCGGTGCGCAGGGCGCGCTCATCGCGACCGAGCCGTCCGGGTATCGACTGGACCGTGGTCGCGTGCAGGTCGACGTCGATCGGATGCGTGGTCACATGGCCGAGGGCCGCGCCGCATTCGGTGCGAATCGCGTCGCGGCCGCGGATGCAGCCTTCACCGCGGCGCGCGCCGCATGGCGCGGACCGTCACTCGGCTCGCTCGCCACGGAGGCGTGGGCGGTCGCCGATGCTGCTGCCCTCGACGAGGAGCTCCTCCTGGCGACCGAGGGATGGATCGACGCGCGTCTCGCCATGGGCGACCACGACGCGGCGCTGCTCGAGCTGGGGCAGCTCACGCCGTCGCATCCACTGCGCGAGCGATGTGCGGAGCTGCGCATGATCGCGTTGTACCGTGCAGGGCGTCAGTCTGAAGCGCTGGAGGTGTACCAGCGGACCCGCCGCCGCCTCGATGAGACGCTCGGGCTCGAGCCGGGCCCTGCGCTCCGGCAGCTGCAGCGACGCATCCTCGAGCAGGATCCCTCCCTCGACTTCGTGGCCGCATCGACGCGGACCCGCCTGCCGCCCCCGCCGCGCCCCGCGACACAGACGCTCGGACGCGAACTCGAGCTGGAGGAGCTGAGCACGCGCCTCGACGATCCGCATGTTCGGCTCGTCTCGATCACCGGATTCGGCGGGATGGGCAAGACCCGGCTCGCAACCGAGCTGGCCACACACGTGGCGGACCGGTTCGAGGACGTCGGCTTCATCGAACTCGCCTCGATCGCGAACGCCAGCCTCGTGCCCGCCGCCCTGGAGACGGCGCTTGGTATCGCGCAAGGCGAAGGAGACGCGGTCGAGGCGATCGCCACCTTCCTCGGCGATCGCACCCTGCTGCTCGTGCTCGACAACTTCGAGCACGTCCTCGACGCGGCACCGGTGGTCACGCGCCTGCTCGAGTCGTGCCCCCGGCTGACCATCGTCGCCACCACGCGCGAGCGCCTCGGCCTCGCCGGCGAGCACGAGTTCCAGCTCGGCCCG
>JAOPYU010000145.1 GCA_025964455.1 Thermoleophilia bacterium
TCGTGATCGGCCGCAAGAGCTTCTCCGCCGAGCAGCTCGCCGAGAACTACGGCGCGATGTACGAGGAGATCCTCCGCGCCAAGCCGTCCAGCTCCAAGGGCCGCTACGTGCAGTCGATCGGCGTCGCCACCACGCAGAGCCCCGGCGTCCCGATCGATTCGGGCATCACGGCCGACTTCTCGGTGGCGCCCGAGGCCTGAGCCACGTCCGCGCGCCGCTGGCGCGCGCACCACGAACCTCCCGCCGGGGCGGTGCCGCATCCCAGCGGCGCCGCCCCGATGTGTCTTCCCGGAGGCGCCCAGCAGCGGTGAGCGCATGTTCACCACATGTTCACGAAATCCATACTCGTGTCGGTGGAGGTTCCTGCCGATCCTGCCGCCAGTCGCACGAGAAACCCCGCGCACCGGGGTCGTGCGTTTCGTTCGCCTATCGTCGCGGTAGGCAACACGGACCGCCATATGACCGCACTGCAACTCACACCGATCGGCACCAGTCCCGCGTGGTACAACGCGGGGGAACCGTGCAGTGGCTTCCTGTTGGATGCCGATGGCTATCGCGTGCTCGTCGACTGCGGCAGCGGTGTCATCGCCCGGTACCTGGCGCTGTATGGGCCGGAGCGTCCCATCGACGCCATCGTGCTCACGCACGTGCATGCGGATCACTGCTTCGACCTCGTCCCGCTCAAGTACGGCATCGAGCAGGGGACGATGGGCCACTGGGCCCCGCAGCTGTGGCTGCCGCCGGGCTCGCGCGACCGGCTCGCGACCATCGCCAGCGCGTGGGACCAGGACTTCCGCTTCTTCTCCGATCCGTACGAGGTCCACGACTACTCGCCCGCCACGCCGTTCGAGGTGGGCCCGTTCAGCGTCGACGCCCTCGCGGTGCCGCACTACGTCGAGAGCTGCGCCCTGCGCTTCGAGCTTGACGACACGAGCTTCGGCTTCACCGCCGACACCGGCCCCAACGATCTGCTCGCCCCCTTCATGCGCGGGGTCGACCTGCTCCTTGCCGAGGCGGCGACCTCGCCCGATGCCGACCTGGCGATGCCGGGGCGCGGCCACATCACTGCGGACGAGGCCGGTGCGATCGCGCGCATCGCCGGCGCCCACAGCCTGCTGCTCACCCATGTCCCTGAAGAGCACGGGATCGACCGTGCCCGCGCCCACGCCGCCGCCGCGTTCGGTGGCCCGGTTGACGTCGCCCGGAGCGGCGAGGTCTACGACGTCGCGCGCCGCCTCGCCGCCGCCGGCTGACGCAGGGCAGCGCACGCGAGCCCGGACTCCTGCTACCATCTCCGAGCCGCTGAAGACAGCTGGTGACCGCGAGGTCAGAAGCGTCGGGTGACCGACCGCCAGCCGAGGCCGTGACGAAGACCTGGACACCGCGCCCCCGGCCCCCGGGAAGCCCGCGCTGCGTGTCCCGCTCCGCGCACAACCTCGGCTCGTGCGCGTCGAGCTCCCTCCGCCCCTGATCCTCGCGATCTTCCACTACCGCGAGGTACGACCGTGAACAAGGACCAGAAGGCGACCGTCGTCAAGGACCTCACCGAGCGTTTCGGTGAGACCTCAACGATGTTCGTCGCCGACTACCGCGGGCTCGACATGCCCGACATCACGGAGCTCCGATCGCGGCTTCGAGAGGCCGATGCGCAGTTCAGCGTGGTCAAGAACACCCTGGCGCGGCGCGCTGCCAAGGACGCAGGCCTGGAGGAGGTGGCCGAGCTCTTCTCCGGTCCCACCGCCGTCGCCTTCGTCCACGGTGACGCCGCTGCGGTCGCCAAGGCGCTCAAGGATTTCGCGAAGGGTCGCGAAGGTCTCCTCGAGCTCCGTGGCGGTCTCATGGACGGCCTCCGCGTGGATGCCGGCCAGATCAACGAAATCGCCGAGCTGCCGCCGCGTGAGGTCATCCTCGCAATGCTGCTCAGCGCGGTGAATGCCCCGGCCACACAGCTCGTCGGTGCGATCAACGCTCCGGCACGCGACATCGTCTCGCTCCTCGGAAATTGGATCGAGAAGCGCAAGGAAGCCGGCGAGACCGAATAGGTCCCGTCAGCACCGTCAACGAAGCCCGCGTGGCGTGAGCCCCGCATCAACGTAACCCCAGGAGACACCACAATGAGCACCACCATCGACACCATCGCCGAGTCCCTCGACAAGCTGACCGTCCTCGAGGCCGTCGAGCTGCGCAAGCTGCTCGAAGAGCGCTGGGACGTCTCGGCTGCTGCACCGGTCGCCATGATGGCCGGCCCGGCTGGCGGCGCGGGCGACGCTGGCGCGGCTGCGGAGAAGACCGACTTCGACGTCGAGCTCACCGCGACTGGCGACAAGAAGATCCAGGTCATCAAGGCCGTGCGCGAGCTGACGGGTCTCGGTCTCAAGGAGGCCAAGGAGCTCGTCGACAGCGCGCCCAAGGTCATCAAGGACGGCGTCACCAAGGACGAGGCGGACAAGATGGTCGCCACGCTCGAGGAGGCCGGCGCGACCGTCACCCTCAAGTAGGGCGACGTCGACCGATCTCGATCGCGCGGCTGCCCTCCGGGGGAGCCGAACGGTCACACGCGAGGGCATCGATCCAGCCGGATCGGTGCCCTCGTGGTGTTGGCGGGCTCGGCGATCCGACGATTCTGCAACCTTCCGGGTCCTCGGGGCTTCCGTACCGGGGCCCCAGTCGTTAGGTTCACCGCGATGTCCGACATGGGCAATCGCCTCCCGAGGGGAAACACCGGGGGCGGGCCAAACGAGTACGAGGGGTAACCTGTGATGAAGCGACGTGCAATTGCCGTCATCGCCACGATCCTTGCCGCTGCGATGATCGCGGCAGGCTGTGGAAGCGATGACAAGGACTCCAAGGGCGGAAGCGACTCCAAGTCGTCCTTCGACGGGAGCATGAAGATCGGTGCCATCGTGCCGCTGACGGGCGACCTCGCCCAGTTCGGCGAGCCGGGCAACGCTGCGCTCGAGCTGGCGACCGAGGTCGCGAACGACGCGCTCGACGAGGCCGGGCTCAAGGGCAAGGTCGAGCTCCTGGTCGAGGATGGCGAGACCAAGGAGGACGCCGCCAAGGCTGCCGCCGAGAAGCTCGTCAACGACGACGTCAGCTGCATCGTCGGTGACTGGGCATCGTCCAGCACCGAGGCCGTCGCGAACAGCGTCACGATCGACGAGGACGTGCCGCTCATCTCGCCGGCATCGACCGCTGGCTCGATCACTACGCTGGAGGACAACAACACCGTCTTCCGCACGGTCCCGAGCGACAACCTCCAGGCGCAGGTGCTGGCCGAAGCGATCGCCAAGGAGATCGGTGACGGCGGCAAGGTGACGGTCGCGGCGCGCAACAACGCGTACGGCTCCGGCCTGGCGTCGGCATTCGTCGAGGCGGGCGAGACGGCCGGCCTCACGGTGCGCGAGCCGATCCTCATGGACCCGGATGCTCCGCAGCCCAAGTCCGAGGCGGCCGACATCACCAAGGAGGCAGCCGATGCCTTCCTGCTGATCGACTACCCCGAGGCGTTCATCAAGCTCGGGCCGGAGCTGGTCAAGACCGGCAAGTGGGATCCCGCGAAGACGTGGGGCTCCGACGGCCTCAAGAGCACCGACCTGCCCAAGACGGGTGGCCCGGAGCTGACCGAGGGCATGCGCGGCACGGCGCCGACGTCAGCCGAGGCGCCTGCCGCCGAGGCGTTCGACACCCTCTGGAACGAGGGCGGCGACCGACCCGAGCGACAGACCTACGACGCTGACAACTTCGACGCGCTGCTGGCGTGCGTGCTGGCCGCCGTCGCGGCGGGCTCGAGCGATCCGGCTGACGTGGCGGCGAAGCTCGCAGACGTCAGTGGCGAGGGTGACAAGTTCACGTTCGAGAACTTCTCCGACGCGCTCAAGGCGGCGAAGGACGGCGACGACGTGGATTACGAGGGTGCAGCGAGCCCGCTCGACTGGGACGAGAACGGCGACCCGCAGTCGGCGTTCTACGAGATCTGGTCGTACAAGGGTGGCAAGGTGACCACGCTCGAGACCATCCCGTTCGGCGCAGCAGCCGAGGGCAGTGGCTCCGGCGACGACGCAGCCGCGACCACCGAGGGCGAGGACGCCGACGCCGGCGCCACCGAGTCCGAGGCTGGCGAGGGCGAGGCGCCCGAGGGTGACACCTCAGGTGACACGACCACGGGCTGATCCGACGGTCACACTGCGATGCCTTCGAGGGCGTCGGTGCTGCATCCGCAGCGCCGGCGCCCTCGGTGTCTTCTCGGGGCGTTCCCCTCGCCCAGCCTCATCCCGGCCACATGCACGATTTTGTGCGCGGGGATCAAGAAATCACGCACACCTCGTGACGAGTTCCGGGGCCGAGCACGATGTTGTGCGCCGGGGGACAAGAAATCACGCACACCTCAAGACAGATCGAAGGCGGCGGACGCCCGAACGTGGAGGGTCCTCCCGCGCCGAGTGTCAGGAGGTGCTCGTGATTTTTCGCACAGGGAACAAGAAATCGTGCGGGCGGCGGGGGAGTGTCAGGGGGTGATCGTGATGTTGTGCGCCGGCGTCAAGA
>JAOPYU010000202.1 GCA_025964455.1 Thermoleophilia bacterium
GCCGGCCGGAGCGAAGCCGAGCGGGCCGCCCCTTCGGGAGCGCGGCTTCGCGCAGGCTGGGCGCTGCTCAGCCTCCGCCGAAGGCCGAGACGGGCAGCTCGATCACGCGGTCGGTCGCGTCGGGATAGCGCACGGTCGCCTCGAGCTCGTCGAGTCGCGGCAGGGCGCCGGGCCACTGCGCGAGCAGGTGCGCCTCGACCTCCATCGGCGACTCGAAGGTCATCAGCTCGCGGCGGGACGACTTGCCGAACGCCGCGCCGCGCAGGTACCAGCCGTAGAACTTGCGCAGGAAGCCCGTGGCGCGGTGCTCGCCCATCTCGCGGACGACCTCGCGGATGAAGCGCACGAGCTCTGCCACGCGCTCTTCCGGCTCAGGCTCGACGGCCTTGCCCGAGGCGAGGTCGCGGACGGCCCAGGGATTGCCCTGTGCCGCGCGGCCGATCATCACGCCGGCGCAGCCCGTGAGCGCCATGACGGCCTCGGCGCGCACACGGTCGGTGATGTCCCCGGAGGCGAACACCGGCACGTCCACGAGCTCCACGAGCCGCGCGGTGAGGGCGTGGTCGGCGAAGCCGGTGTACATCTGGGCTGCCGAGCGCGGGTGGAGGGTGAGCGCCGAGACGCCCGCCTCCTCGACGAGCCGTCGCCCGAGCACCTCGAAGTCGTGGGAACCGTTCTTCATGCCGCGACGGATCTTCACGGTGACCGGCAGGTCGGTGGCGTCGGCGCAGGCCTTCGCGACCGCGACGGCGGTGTCGGGATCGTCGAGCAGGGCGCAGCCGGCGCCGGTCTTGGAGACCTTCTTCACCGGGCAGCCCATGTTGATGTCGATCATGTCGGCGCCCGCGGCCTTCACCTGCTGGGCGGCATCGTGCATGAGGACCGGATCGGTTCCGAACAGCTGGACGGCGATGGGGTGCTCGTCGGTGGCGATCCGCAGGTAGTCGCGAGTCCGCTCGTTCGCGTAGTGGAGGCCCGAGATCGAGACCATCTCGGTGAACACGACGCTGGCGCCGAATCGGCGGCCCTGACGACGAAATGCCTGCACGCTGACCCCTGCCATGGGTGCGAGCGCCACGCGACCCTCGATCGTGACCGCGGCCGTGCCTGCGCGGCCGATCGTGAACGGGCTGGTGAGGTCGACGGGCGGCAGCTCCTCGTGGAGCAGCTCCAGGAAGGTCGTGCCCGTGAGGTCGATCGGAGGGGAGTCGATGCTGATCACTCGAGAGGGGTTTGCGGTCGGAACCTGTGTGGAATGGTCGCGGCGGGCTGGCGCGGGTCCGATTCGTTCCCTAGAGTCCGTCGCCGCTAGCAATGGTATCGCGCACAGCGCGGGGCCGCGCCGTGCGCGACAGGGTGCCGACGGCACCGGCGCGGCCGAGAGGGGATGCATCGCCATGGAGATGTCCGGACGAGAGACGCTCGTGACCGCCGGTGGGCTCGAGAAGCTCCAGGCGGAGTACGACCATCTGGTCAATGTGAAAAGGCTCGAGGTCGCGGAGCGGATCAAGATCGCCCGCGAGTACGGCGACATCAGCGAGAACGCCGAGTACGACGACGCCAAGAACGAGCAGGCGCGCGTGGAGACGCGCATCATCCTCCTCGAGGAGAAGCTCCGGACCGCGAAGGTCGTCGAGGACGTCGACACCAAGTCGGTGGGCATCGGCAACAAGGTCACGGTCCAGGAGCAGGGCTCCAAGACGCCCGAGGTCTTCGAGATCGTCGGCTCGACCGAGGCGGACCCGCTCGAGAACCGCGTCTCGAACGAATCCCCCTTCGGCAAGGCGCTCATGGGCCAGAAGAAGGGCGCGGTCGTCGAGGTGCCCGCGCCCAAGGGTGCGATCACCTACGAGATCATCAAGATCGCCAAGGCCTAGCGCCGGCGCGCTCCCAGCGCTCCCCCGGACGCCCGCCCACGCGAGCGCGCTCGAGTGGATCCGGTGAAACGGACCGTCGCCCCCTCCCGATAGGTCGGTAGGGGAATCGCGACTTCTGGGGGGAGTCCGTTGGCCACGAACGTACAGGGAAGTGCGTCGAGCATTGGCTTGGCACCGGCAGGAGCAGCGCAGGGTGGAAGCATCCTGCAGCCGCTCGCCGGACAGATGGGCGGCGCCCAGCAGGGTGCAGGCGCGGGCGCAGGCCAGGCGACGGGCGGCGCAGGCGCCGATCCCGCTGCTGCGGCGGCTGGTACTCCAGGCGCGCCGGCTGCGGCGGCCGGATTCGACCCCACCAAGCTGCTGTCGCAGGGCCGTTGGCTCGGACCGCTGCTCACCATGGGTGGCGGCGCGATGGCGATCAAGGGCTTCTCGGCGGCTGCGGCCGTCCAGGCGGGCGCTGCGGCGACCAAGGCGCCCGGCCTGCTCAAGTGGGGCGGGATCGCGGCTGCGATCGGCGGCCTCGCGCTGACCGGCATCGGATTCAAGGCCAAGGGGGTCGAGACCGGCACCAAGGCCACCGAGGCGACCGCCGTGCAGGCGATCAACGCACTCACCGCGCAGTACGAGCAGACCATGAGCGCGATGGCCGCGCAGAAGGCGCAGGAGATCCAGGGGCTCAAGGCCAAGGTCGCGGCAGCGGGCCAGCAGGGTGGCGGCGCCGGGATCGACCCGGCGACCGGGCTCCCGACGGCGGGCGCCGGAGCGGGCCAGGGCCAGACGCCAGTGGGCGGGACCGGCACCCCCGGCGCCGCCGCAGGCAGCGGCGTGGTGCTCGGCGAGGACGGCAAGCCGTCCGAGACGGCGCCGATCGTCGATGGCGCAACGCCCGGCGTCGGCATCGGCCTCAACACGACCGTCGTGCCGACCACGGGCACTGCCGCGGCAGCGGGCGGCGCCACCCAGGCGATGCTCGGCTCGTCGGTGAACCTGGCCGCGGGCCAGTCGGGCGGAGCGGTCATCGCCGAGGCCGGCAACTACAAGATCGAACAGCTCGCCGGTGATCCCGCAGGCTACGCCACGCTCGAGGAAGCCAACAGCGCCGCGCGCGCGACGATGAGCACCGAGCTCATGGGCTCGAAGTTCCTCCGCTGGATGGTCGTCGAGCAGGGCGGGCGCTTCTACGGCGTCATCGCCAAGCAGCTCGCGGCGCAGGAGCCGGCCAAGCCGCTCCCCGCCACCGCCGGCAACGTCGTGGCGTGGAGTGCGATGAACCACGTCGCGGTCAACGGCACCAACGGCTGGAAGGCCTACGCCTGGACCAAGACGGGCGGCGAGCAGATCACGGACGTGCCCTATGGCACGAGCGCCGTGTTCGGCGGGGGTCCCGGTGGCGCGATCGGCGGCCCCGCGACGGTGCCTGCTGGCACCGGGGCTGGAGCTGGAAGTGCACCCATCGGTGGCACGAACTCCGGGGCCGTCACGGGTGGCGGCCAGGTCGCCCAGCCCGGCGTGGTGGCCGGCAGCTTCGACCCGGCGTCCGCGATCGGACGGTCTTTCGCCGTGAATGCGTCGACCACGGCGGAGGGCGACCTCGCCCGCGGCGGGGCACTGCAGGTGCAGAAGTTCATCGAGGCATCCACGGGTGGCTTCGGCACACCGGAGGAGGCGGCGACGGTCGCCCGCCAGGCTCGTGCGGCGATCCCCGCGGGTGACGCCTGGTCGCGGATCACGACGCTCCAGGGAGCCGACGGTCGCTACTACGTGTACCAGGGCTCGATCGTGAAGCGTGAGACCGCGGCGATCCAGAACGCCGCGCCGCTGCACGTGTTCGGTGCCGGCTTCTCCGAGTTCTTCGACTCCGCGTCGAACTCGTGGCGCGCCGTGCGCGACGCCGCGTGACCGATGCCGCACCGCTCGTCGGTGCCGTCGCGCAGCTGCATCCGATCTCGGCTGCCGACGTGGATGACCTGCTCGCGCTCCGCGCGTCCAGTCCCGACGCCCTGGCGCGCTGGAACTCATGGACGCGCCCGGACATCGAGGACCTGCTCGATCCGGAGGGAAGTGATCGCGGGTGGTGGATCGTGCTCGACGGTGAGCGCGTGGGCTTCATCCAGCACTACCAGGAGCTGGAACCCGACTACCGCCACGCGGGCATCGACATCTTCGTGGTCGAGGCCGCCCAAGGGCGCGGCGTCGGCACCGACGCGATCCGCACCCTCGCGACCTACCTCGTGCGAGAGCTCGGACACCACCGGCTGATCATCGATCCAGCGGCTGACAACCTGCGCGCGATCCGCTGCTACGAGAAGGTCGGATTCCGCCCGGTCGGGCGCATGCGCCAGTACGAACGCGGCCCCGACGGCAGCTTCCACGACGGCCTGCTCATGGACCTGCTGGCGCCGGAGCTGACCTAGGCCAGCACGCGGAGCTGGCGTCCGAGCGACCGCACCTCGGGACGCGGCTGGCCGAGGCGCGGCAGGTCGAGCATCGCCTCGGTGAGCTGGAGCAGCGTGACGTGGTCGGCGGGCGTCGCGATCCGTGCGCCCCGCGGCACGCCCGGCGCGATGACGAACGTCGGGATGTGGCAGTCGTCCCGCAACTGCACGGTCGGGCATGGCGCATTGATCGGCACGTCGGCGGCCGCACGACGCCCTTCGTCCCACGAGACCACGATTGCGACGTCGCCGCGTGCGTAGGCGTTGCTCGATGTCAGTCGCGAGAGCCACCGGTCGAGCCACGCGTCGGCTCGACCGTCGCCACAGTCGTGACCACCGTCGCACGCGTTGGGTGTCACGAACGCGAATGCCGGCAGCTCGGCGGTGTCGAGGGCAGCTGCGAGCGGACCCGTGTCCAGTGTTCCGAGCGGCACGTCCCAGCGCTTGCAGTCGTCGTGTTCCCGCGTCAGGTACGGGGCGGGATCGTGACGGACCAGGTAGCTGCCGTCGTCGCGTCCGTGGCAGCGCCGGGTCAGTCCTTCCTGGTAGCTGCGCCACTCCAGCCCGGCTGCACGCACCTGGCCGAGCAGGTTCTCGCGATCGATCGGGCACGCGGCAGGCGCGCACCCACCGCGGACCCCGGCCGCGCTGCCGGTCATTGCAGCGATGTAGTTGCCCAGCGAGGCGTGTTGGAGGGCGCGCATCGAGTCGAGCGACGCGCAGTCGCGCGCGACCCGGGTCCGCAGGAAGGCGAAGTCGGATCCGGGTGCGAAGACATCGCCGTAGGCGCGGTTCTCCAGCCAGATCCAGACCACGTGCTTCCAGGGAGCCGGCGTGGCCTCGTCATTCCCGCAGGCGCTGCGGGACCACGCGGCGGCAGCGTGCGCGGTGGCCGGATCCCCGGGCGGCCGACCGCCCGTCAACCCGAGCGAGCCGATCGCGGCGAGCACGACGAGTGCGACGAGCACGACCATCGTCGATCGCGCGAGACCGGCGCCGGCGCGGCGCTGCGTGGGTGGCGGGGCGAGGTCCATGGAGGCGTGGTGCCCACAACGCGTCGAAGCAGGCATCGCGCGTGCTCCGTAGACTCACGTCCATGCACGCCACGGAGCCACCAGCCACGCCCGACGACGCCGAGTCCACGCCGGAGGAGCGCGCTTCCGCCGAGCAGCAGATCATGGCCGACCGCCGCGCCAAGCTGGATGCGATGACGGCTGCGGGCGGTGAGCCGTGGCCGTACTCCGCCAAGCCCACGGCGCGCATCGAGGAGCTGGTCGCGGCGCACGAGGGGCTCGAGGATGGCGCCGAGACCGAGGCGCGCTACGTGCTCGCCGGCCGGATGATGCTGCAGCGCGGACAGGGCAAGCTGATGTTCGCCGAGCTGGCGGATCGTTCCGGGACGCTGCAGCTGTTCGTGTCCAAGGCGGTCATCGGCGACGACGGTTTTGCGGCGTTCGCGGACCTGGACCTGGGTGACTGGGTCGAGGTCGCCGGCACCGCGATGAAGACGCGCAAGGGTGAGCTGTCGCTCAAGGTGGACGCGGCTCGCCTGCTCGCCAAGTGCATCCGTCCGCTCCCAGAGAAGTTCCACGGGCTCGTGGATCCCGAGCAGCGCCGCGGGCGTCGATACCTGGACCTGGTCGCCAATCGCGAATCGCTCGACCTGTTCGTGCTGCGCTCGCGGGCGGTGAGCGCGATCCGCCGCTTCCTCGAGGACCGCGACTTCCTCGAGGTCGAGACCCCGGTGCTGCAGCCGCAGTACGGCGGTGCGGCGGCGCGACCGTTCGTGACGCACCACAACGAGCTCGACATGCAGCTGTACCTGCGCATCGCGACGGAGTTGTACCTGAAGCGGCTCATCGTCGGAGGCATGGAGCGCGTGTTCGAGATCGGACCGAACTTCAGGAACGAGGGTGTCAGCTTCAAGCACAACCCCGAGTTCTCGATGATCGAGCTCTACCAGGCCTACGCCGACTACGACGACGTGATGGACCTGTTCGAGGAGCTCGTGCCGCACGTCGCGCAGACGGTGCTGGGGACGACGAAGATCGAGCACGAGGAGCACGGCGCGATCGAGTTGGCAGCGCCGTGGCCGCGGATCCGGTTGCGCGATGCGATCCTCGAGCGCGGCGGAGTGGACATCGAGGCCGCGACAGAGGACGAGATGCGGGCGGCGCTGCGCGAGGCGGGCTACGACCCCAAGGGCGACACGACGCGCGGCAAGCTCATCGACGCGCTGCTCACCAAGTTCGTCGAGCCGAAGCTGATCCAGCCGACCTTCCTGACCGACTACCCGGTCGAGCTGTCCCCGTTCGCACGAACTCACGCCGGCGACGAGAAGACCGTGCGCCGCTTCGAGGCGTTC
The DNA here is from genome assembly GCA_025964455.1 of Thermoleophilia bacterium. The sequence goes on from JAOPYU010000202.1 coordinate 6,678, forward strand.
GTTGCGGGCTTCGAGATCGCCAACGCGTTCTCGGAGATCAACGATCCGACGATGCAGCACGACCGCTACATGGAGCAGGCCTCCGCCCGCGCCGCGGGCGACGACGAGGCCGAGGGTCTTGACGAGGACTACATCACCGCCCTCGAGTACGGCATGCCGCCCACCGGCGGCCTCGGCCTCGGCATCGACCGCTTCATCATGCTCCTCACCGGCAAGCAGTCGATCCGCGACGTGATCCTGTTCCCGGCGCGCCGCGCCAAGGCGTAGCCGAGCGTGGCGGTCCCGCCGCGTCGACTCGAAGCCAGCTCGTCTGGATGAGCCTGACGAACTGGTCTCGAGTGGGATCGGGGGCGCCACCCGATGCCCGATCGTCAGGCTTATCCCGACGAATTGGCGTCGAGTGCGAGGGGCGGTCTCAAGCCCGACCCATGAAGAGTCCCATCATCCACAGGAACGTCTGGGACAGGATACTCGTCGCTTGCCAGATCTCGGCGCGAAACAGATACGCCACCACCGCAATGGCGAGTCCGAACGATCCGAGGGCCACCGCAGCGGTCATCCCCAGCCGTCGCTCGAGCGGATGTCGGACGTCGGTCGTGTCGGGATCCGCCAGCTCGCTGAACGAGGATGCGTACTGCATGGGATTGATCGGTTGCATGCAGTCGTATCGGCACTCCCTGCGTGCGTCCCAAGGCCATGACGCAGGTGTCGAGTCGCGCGCCGCGAACTCGGCACCTATGCCGACTGCTGCGCTGCTGCCTGACGAATCAACCGTGACGCTCGATGACGGGCGCAGCGCGCGGCTGGTCCGGAGCGACGCGCTCGGCCTGCTTCGGTCGATGGAGGATGCCTCGGTCGACATCGTCGTGACCGACCCCGCCTACAACGGCATGAACCGGCACCTGTCGTTCGGGCACGGACGGATCGTCGGCACGTACGGGGAACGCGGCGACGGCGAGCGCTGGTTCGACGAGTTCGACGACAGCCCCGAGAACTACGCGGCGTTCTGCGCGGAGCTCGTGCGCGTGCTCGGTCCTGACAAGCCCGCCTTCCTGATGTTCGACGCGTACTCGATGCTCACGCTCGGCTCGATCGTGCGCGAGCACTTCCAGGTCAAGAACGTGATCACGTGGGACAAGGTCGCGATCGGCATGGGGCACCACTTCCGTCGCCAGAGCGAGTTCGTGCTCTACGTCACCACCGGCCGCGCGAAGCTGTCGCGTCGCGACGTGAGCGACGTGTGGCGGATCCGACGCGTGCACCGCGCGGCATATCCGACACAGAAGCCGGTCGAGCTGTTCGAGGCGATGATCGCCGCGGCGATCGGCCCGCGCGCGACGAGCGACACCGTCGTGTGCGACCCCTTCCTGGGCTCGGGCTCAGCCGCGGTCGCCGCGCTGCGCCAGGGCTGCTCCTTCGTCGGCGGCGACGTCGCGGACGCGTCGCTCGAGGCAGCAGGCTCGCGCATCGCAGCGCTGCAGGCCGGCGAGCTCGACCCGCTCCAGCCCAAGCCCTGCTTCGACCCGGCGCTGCAGAAGCCGTTCTGGATCGAGACGCGCGTCAGCTGACACTCCCCGCTGAAACAACTGCCGGTCCGATCTCGATGTATTGACGAGGGATTACCGGACTCGGTCCGGTGGGGGATTCCAGGTACGACTCCGCGCAGGGACGCGCGACTGACATGGGTCGACCAGTGGGCTGACACGGGGGTGTCGTGCGCACACGGATGGGAGTACTTCGCCGCCGCGTCCAGATGGGGGACTGCAGGCAATGTCGTTCGTGAACGACATATCGGGGGCGATGACCGCACGGCAGCTGGCTGGCCAGCAGCCCGTGCTCGGTGCGCCCAAGCCTGACGGCCCGACGGCCGCCCAGCAGCTCGGCCAGCGCTTCGGCGGCGTGTTCCAGTCGACCTTCTCGACCTCCATGGCGACCGTGTACGAGCGGGGCGCCGCAGGTGAGTTCGACGACCCGACGCTGCGGCTGCAGGAGCAGGCCGCGCTCGAGCGACTGCGCATCGCGCAGCAGGCGGCTGGCACGACCGCGACACCCACCGCGTCCACCGGCGGCGGCATCGGCGGCGACAAGGGTCCGTCGACCGGCGCCGACGCAGCCCCGGACGCGCCCGCTGCCGGCTCCGACGCCAGCGCCACCGCGATGGTCAATCGCGTCGCGACCACCAGCGGCCAGGCGGAGCAGCGCGAGATCTACGCACTGCGCGTACGCCAGAGCGAGGCGCGCCTCAAGAACATCTCCTCCTCGCTCGCCCAGGACTTCCCGAAGGCTGCGGGCCTCGCATCCGCATCGACTGGCACCTGGGACCCCGGCACCTTCGTGCCGAAGTCGCGCGACGAGGTCGAATCCTTCGCACAGCGCATGGTGATCGACGCGACCGAGAGCGCCGCGCGCCTCGAGATCGTCAAGACGCAGCTCGACGCTGCCCGCTTCGAGCTCGCCCACGGTGGCGGCGCGGACGTGCAGCGCCTCGTCACCGACCTCGAGGCCGGCTACGCGCGCCAGAAGGCATACGTCGACAAGCTCGCGACGATCGTGAACACGCAGTCGGGCGGCAAGGTGGCGGATGCGGGCGCCGACGCGCTCAACGGCGTCACGCTCCGCGACGCGGGCGACATCCCCGTGCACGAGCTGGCCGCCGAGCTGCGCGCGAGCGGCATGGACGACGAGCAGGTCAAGCGCGTGATCGGCGCGACCGAGCTCGGCGTGGAGCAGGAGAAGACCCCGGGCGGGAGCCCGCGCCTCAAGGCGATCGCCGCCGACATGACGGCGACCCTGATGGCCAACTTCAACCGGATGCGTGAGCAGCACCGCGAGGAGTTCCGCCGCCAGGAGAACGAGCGCGCCGAGACGCGTCGCCAGGACGGCCGTCGCGCCGAGCGCCGCCAGGCCGAGCAGCGCCAGAACCAGCAGTCGGGCGCCCAGCGCGCCGAGCAGCGCCAGCAGTCCGAGCAGGCCCAGGCCGCCCGCGAGCAGCAGCGCCACGCGGAGTTCCAGCAGTGGCTCCAGACCATCGCCGCCGCGCGCGAGCAGCACCGCTCGCAGGCTTCCTGACCGGATCGGTCGGCGAGGTTTTCGAATTGCGGTCGCGCGCTGGGTCGGTGGATCGCTCCGACCCCGGATAATCGGCGGCATTCCGCCGGAAATCCGAAGCCTCTCCATCCCATTCCGAAACCCCTGCCGAAGCGGTTTGCGGGATTTGACGACGGGGGTATGGTGGCTGCACGGAGCCAGCCCGAGGATGGGCCGACACCGGATTCAAGGCGGCACGTCATACGGCCGTAGAAAGTTGTGGAGGGTGTGCCAATACCGGCGCCCCTCCAGCACCCGCACGACGCGGGGGAAGAGGAGGAACCGTGTTCGAACGCTTCACGGAGCGAGCACGGCAGGTCGTTGTCCTGGCACAGGACGAGGCCCGTGCGCTCAAGCACAACTACATCGGCACCGAGCACATCCTGCTCGGCCTCCTCCGCGAGGAGGAGGGCCTTGCGGCTCGCGTGCTGGACTCCCTCGACATCACCGTGGACGAGGTGCGTACGCAGGTCGCGCGCATCGTGGGCCAGGGCGACGAGGCGACGAGCGGTCAGATCCCGTTCACGCCGCGCGCCAAGAAGGTCCTCGAGCTCGCACTTCGCGAAGCGCTCTCGCTCGGGCACAACTACATCGGCACCGAGCACATCCTGCTCGGCCTGGTCCGCGAGAACGAGGGCGTCGCCGCGCGCATCCTCCTCGACTTCGACGCGGACGCCGAGAAGATCCGCAACGAGATCATCCGCATGCTCTCCGGCCCCGGCCGCCAGCAGCGTGGATCGGGCGGATCTGCCGAGGGCGCTGCCGCAGGCGGCAAGTCCGGCAAGGGCGGCAGCGCCAAGCTGCTCGACCAGTTCGGGCGCAACCTCACCAAGCTCGCAGCTGACGGCAAGCTCGACCCCGTGGTCGGTCGCCAGCAGGAGATCGAGCGCGTGATGCAGATCCTGTCGCGCCGCACCAAGAACAACCCGGTGCTGATCGGTGAGCCGGGCGTGGGCAAGACTGCCG
>JAOPYU010000208.1 GCA_025964455.1 Thermoleophilia bacterium
GACACGGTCGTGTCGTGGCAAAAAAAAGGCGGGGACGGCCAAAGCCGTCCCCGCCAGCTGAGATCCGGGCGCTTAGATGGCGCCGGTGACCTCGGTGAGCTTGTCGCGGATACCGTCCGAAAGGACGATCAGCGCGGCGACGATCGCAGCCGTAATCACGGCGAGCACGACCGCGTACTCCGCCATCGTCTGGCCCTCTTCGCCGTGGTGGAGGCGGGCGAGCATGTAGTCGACGATCATGTTAGGTACTCCTGTGGTAGATGAGTGAATGGGCCGGACCGAGGACCGGCTCGAGTGGGGTATCGGACGCGGGCCGCTACCACTTGAGCACGATTTACCGTACGCAAACAAAGTGGCTTTGAGCAGCGGGAAAGACGTGGGTACCGAGCATGCTGGAAACTTGCAGTTCGATTCGCGCGAAACAAAAAGGGGAGCCGACCGAAGTCGGCTCCCCGTACGTATCAGCTTGCCTCGGATGACTACAGGTATCCGAGGACCTCTCCGAGCTTCCCCTGGATACCGGTCGAAAGCACGATCAGCGCGGACACGACGGCAGCAGTAATGACCGCGAGAAGGACGGCGTATTCAGCCATTGTCTGCCCTTCTTCGTCGTGTTCGTACAGGACAGGTGGTCGGTCGATCATGATAGGCACTCCGTTTGTTATGGGATGAAGGCCGACGGAAAAGCAAAGACAGGCCCATTCCAAAGGTCGGATCGACGGAGTACGAGCGTGAGCAAGATTTACGGACGGCACATGGATCGTTGCGTCACCTTCACATGGTCCCACGCGCGCTTTACAAGGAGTCGCCATGAGTGACGAGTCGATGGGCCACTCGGCTCCCGCGAGCCTGCTGGACGGGAAGGCCGTCGCGGCGCGCATTCGCGCTGAGGTCGCGATCGACGCCGGCGCTTTCACCGAGGAGCACGGGCGACGGCCGGGCTTGGCGACGCTGTTGGTCGGTGACGATTCCGCGAGCGCGACCTACATCCGGATGAAGCACCGGGCGTGTGCGGAAGTCGGGATCGAATCGGTCGAGCGGACGCTGCCGGCGAGTGCGACGCAGGACGAGGTGCTCGCGGTCGTGCGCGAGCTGGTGGCCGACGACTCGGTGGACGGCGTGCTCGTGCAGTTCCCGCTGCCGAAGGGCCTGGATCCCGAATCGGTGATCCTCGCGGTACCGCCTGACAAGGACGTGGACGGCTATCACCCGCAGAACATCGGGGCGATCGCGAGCGGGCTGAACGGCGTGGCGTCGTGCACCCCGGCGGGTGTGATGCGGCTGCTCGCGGCCTACGACGTGCAGCTGTCGGGCGCCGAGGCGGTCGTCGTGGGGCGCTCGCGCACGGTCGGGCTGCCGATGGCGCTGTTGCTCCTCAACGAGGATGCCACGGTAACGGTGACCCATCACGCAACGCGCGACCTTGCCAAGGCGACGCGCGAGGCCGACGTGCTGGTCGTCGCGGCGGGCGTGCCCGGGCTGGTGACCGCGGAGATGGTCAAGCCGGGTGCGGTCGTGGTGGACGTGGGCACGACCTACACGGAGGCCGGCCTGCGCGGGGACGTGGCTCCGGGCGTGGATGCGGTGGCCCGGCTGCTGAGCCCGGTGCCAGGCGGAGTGGGTCCGATGACGATCGCCTCGCTGCTGCGATCCACGGTGGATCTCGCGCGTGCACGCGTGCGCGCGAAGAACTGATCCAGGTGGCGGCAGGCTGACGCGGTCGCCTCGCGCCGGTAGGGTGCTGCCATGGATTCACTCTCGATCGACGACGTGCGCCACGTGGCTCGCCTCGCTCGGCTGGGCCTCGATGAGGACCAGCTGGAGCGGATGGCGGGCGAGCTGGACACGATCATCGACAGCATCGGCAAGATCAGCGAACTCGACCTGGCCGACGTGCCACCGACCACGCACGCCCTCGCGGTCGTGAACGTGTTCGGCGAGGACGAGCCGCACGAGTCGCTCTCCACCGAGCAGGCGCTCGCCAATGCACCCGATCCCGAGGACGGGTGCTTCCGCGTCCCGAGGATGCAGTCATGAGCCATGACCTGCTCGAACTCACGGGCCGCGGAGCGGCCGAGCTGATCGCTGGCGGAGAAGTGTCGGCGGGCGAGCTCGCGGACGCGTACCTCGATCGCATCGAGGGCGATACCGACGCGACCAACGCATTCCTGCACGTGGACCGCGCAGCGACCCGCGCGAGCGTGGCGCGCGCCGAGACGCTCGCGGGCGACGTGCCGATGCGCGGCGTGCCGCTCGCGATCAAGGACCTGCTTTCGACCAAGGACATGCCGACCACGTGCGGCTCCAAGATCCTCGAGGGGTTCCGTCCGGTCTACGACGCGACGAGCGTGGCGCTCGCGCGCGAGGCGGGCCTGGTCAACCTCGGCAAGGTCAACATGGACGAGTTCGCGATGGGCTCGTCCAACGAAACGTCCGCGTACGGTCCCGTGCGCAACCCGTGGGATCCGACCAAGGTGCCTGGTGGCTCCTCGGGCGGCAGTGCGGCGTCGGTCGCCGGCGGGTTCGCCCCGTGGGCGCTCGGCTCCGACACCGGTGGTTCGATCCGCCAGCCCGCGTCGCTGTGCGGCATCGTCGGCATGAAGCCGACATACGGCGTGGTCTCGCGCTACGGGCTCGTGGCGTTCGCGTCGAGCCTGGACCAGATCGGCCCGATGACCAAGGACGTTGAGGACTGCGCCGAGCTGCTGCGCATCATCGCCGCGCCTGACCCGCGTGACACGACGAGCGTCGGGCCGAAGGAGCCGATCGCGCTCGAGAAGCGTGACCGCCTCGACGGGGTGCGGCTCGGACTGCCGCGGCAGTTCATGGCCGAGGGCGTCGATCCGGACGTGAAGGCCGTGATCGAGTCGAACCTGCGCTGCGCCGTCGAGCTCGGTGCTGCGGTCGTGGACGTCGACCTGCCACATGCGGACTACGCGCTCGCGGCCTACTACCTGATCGCTCCGGCGGAGGCGAGCGCCAACCTCGCGCGCTTCGACGGCGTGCGCTACGGCCTGCGGGTCGAGGGCGATTCGCTCGGAGAGATGTACGACAAGACGCGCGCGCAGGGCTTCGGGCTCGAGGTGCAGCGCCG
>JAOPYU010000215.1 GCA_025964455.1 Thermoleophilia bacterium
TCGCCGTCGGTGCCGGTCACAGTGAGCTCGGCGTCCACCGCCACCATGGGAAGCCGCCGGCGCTTCGCGGCGATCGCGTCGCACGCTCGCGTGTGCGCCTTTTCCTCGGCCAGCAGTTCGTCGCGCGCGCGCTGCCACTCATCGATGTCCACGATTGCCGGAACAGCCGTAGCTGCGTGATCCCTGGGAGCGCTGGTCGAGGTCATGCAGGCGAACTACCCCAGCCACGCCGAACCGAACTCGAGTGGAATCCACGAACGGGTAGGTTGCCGCCATGGAGCAGGACGTGTTCGAGCAACTGGATCGATTGACCGGCCACTGGGTCAACGAATCAACGCACCCCGCATTCCCTGGGCTCATCATCCGCGGCGCCACCAGGTGTGCGTGGCTCGACGGCGGCCGGTTCCTGGAGCAGCGCTCAGAGTATGACCACCCCGACTTTCCCAACGCACTCTCGGTGATCGGCATCATGGGCATGGACCGCGCCGATCTGGCCATCGAGGCAGATGCCACACAGCTGCGAATGCATTATTTGGAGTCGCGGGGCGTGTGCAGGATCTACGACATGGCGATCGACTCCACGTCGTGGCGCTACTGGCGGCTCGACCCGTCGTTCCCGCAGCGCGCGACTGGCACCTTCTCCGACGATGGCACCACGATCGACGTTGTCACTCAGCTGCGGCGCGACGGCGCGGACTGGGTCGACGACCTCAAGATGGTCTGTCGCCGGGCGTAGCGCTCCACGGCGCCGATTGGATCTCATGTCGATTCCACTCCACCTGATCCAGACGTTAGCCATCGCAGATCCCCTCGAGGGTCGGCCGCCGTTCGTCTCCTCCGGCTCCGGACTAGAGCTGTGTGGCGACTGGGCCTACGTCGCCGTCGACGATGAGTTCCACATCGGGGTCTTCGGCCGGGCTCCCAGTGCACCCGGGCGGCTGCACCGAGTGCTCCCCGGCACGCTGCCGGCCGAGCCCGCTGAGCGCAAGGCATCGAAGCCGGATCTCGAGACCGTCTGCGCCGTCGCTACGCCCTCGGGCCAGCTGCTGCTGGGTCTCCCGTCAGGAAGCACCGAGCGGCGCATGACCGGTTTCGTGCACACCCTCGGCCCTGCAGGACAGCTGTACGGTGAACCCCGACCGCTCGACTGCCGCCCCCTCCTCGATGCCATCGATGGCGAGTTCGAGCCCGATGTCAATGTCGAAGGGGCAGTGGCGCTCGCGGATCACTTCCTGCTGTTCCTGCGATGCAGCACGGGCGCCAACCACGTCGCGCGCCTCTCGATCGAGGCCGTGCTCGAGGACGTCGCGCTCGGCACGTTGTCCGCCCGGGCGCTCGAGCAGATCGAACCGTGCGATCTGGGCGAGCTCGATGGAACGCCCCTGGGCTTCTCCGACGCTGCGGTCGTCGGCGACCGGGTGCTGTTCACCGCGTCTGCCGAAGCGACTGCGAGCGCCTACGACGATGGAGATGTCATCGGCTCGGTCGTCGGCACGCTCGGACCTGGATGCACTGCGATCGACGTGCACCGCTTCGATGCCGTCGAGAAGGTCGAGGGGCTCGCCGTGGCGGATCGCATTGGCAGCGACCTGGTGCTGTGGCTCGTCACTGACGACGACGACCCCGACAAGCCATCCCGTCTTCTCGAGGCGCGGATCCCGGCGCGATGAGCGCCGCGCTCAGCGCAACAGCTTCGCCCCGTCGAGCACGGCGTTCAAGGCGACCTTGCCCTTGCCGCTCGCGAGCGGCGTGATGTCAGCTGCTCCAGCTTTGAGCACGTCGTCGAGCCACGAGGGCAATGCCTCGCCCGCGGTCTTCAGCTCCAGGATCGCGCCGGGTCGCGGTGCGCTGCCGTGCCCCTCGAGGCGCCCCACTCCTGACTGGACGAGATCGCGGTCGATCGTGACGCGCACCGTCCCGGTGGTGTCTTCGAACGCCTCGCGCATGTAGTCGACGCGGACCGCGGGCTCCATGCCCCGGTCAACGAGATCGACGGCGCGCCGGGCGACCGGAAGGTCTTCGCCGCCGCGCTCGATGAGCCCGACCGCCTCGCGGACGTCCTGCCCCCTGACCAGCCGCTCGACGATGTCTGGGACGACCTTGATCCGCTGCTTGGTGTTCATGGCGTCCGCGGCTTCCTTGAACTCCAGGAAGGTCGGCGCGCTGGGGCTCGAGGGGTAGGTGCGGATCCGGATCTTGCCCTTTGGACCACCCTCGTCGATTGAACGGATGTACGTGGTCGACACGGCCTGGGCCGTGGGGTACATCGGATCGCGAGGCAGGTGGTCCGCGACCTGGCGCAGGACATCGTCGATCGCCTCGCTCTTGATCGCGAATTTGCGCTCCACGCGCGCGGCATAGACCGCCTGCTGACTGCGCACATCATCTACGGCCATGAGTTCTGCCCCTCCCCAAGCGACGCTCTCCCCCTGAGGGCGCCTCTTCCAGAGCATCGGCAGGAGCGTACGTGGCGTTTCAGGCGCCGCTCGGTGCTCATCGCCCATTTCCGCCGGGCGTCGACCTTGCTTCAGATGTGCCCATGCGGGCATGCCACCCGACGATAGTCGCGACAGTCGAGAGGTTGGCATGGTTGAGTTCGCGTTGTTCGCCGCATTCGTCGCGGCCTGCTGGATCCTTTGGGATCGCTTCGGTGGCGGAGCGGCGGACAGGCGTCGCACCCAGGAGCCGATGGAAACGTCAGTTGGTCCGACCCGCATGTCCGCCACCGAGGTCGATCGCGCTCGCAAGGCGGCGGCTGAGGTGCTCAGCTCGCTTGGCGCGACGTTCGTGCGCGAGTTCGACGATGAGGACGCAACGTCGTTCGACGAGTGGCGCTTGGATACCGGTGCGCACCCAATCACGATCACGGTGGGGCTTGTATATGCGGCGCAAGGTCTCAGTGCGCGATTGCGGCACGAGCCTCCGGAACCCGCCGCGGTCCGTGACACACAGATCTTCGACCTTCAGCTGCTGGGTCCGTCGCGCCAGCATTGGGTCGGGATCGATCAAATCGCTACCCAGTCGCGGCGCCTGGGGGCATGGCTGGAGCAGCGTTGCGCAGACGCAGATGCCCGCCGCATCGTCCGGTCGATCCAGGTCGTCGTCCGCACCAACGGCGGATTCGAACTGCGCCTGACGAGCCCACACCGCATCGACGAACTCGC